>NZ_RZOF01000422.1:0-4851 GCF_003998955.1 Mesorhizobium sp. M4B.F.Ca.ET.017.02.2.1
GAAGGCGCCCTGCGCCGTTTCCGCCAGCCGGCCGACGAAGTCGACCGGCTGGCGGGAACCGCGCAAGGCGCCTTCGGCGACGTGTTGCTGCTGATGAACAATGCCGGTGTCGGCAACAATCCCGGCAAACCGTGGGAAAACCGGGATGCCTGGAAGCGGCTTCTCGCCATCAATTTCTGGGGCGTCGTGCATGGCGTCGAGGCATTCGCGCCGGCCATGCTGGCCTCGGGCAAGCCCGGCCTGATCATCAACACCGGCTCCAAGCAGGGCATCACCACGCCGCCCGGCAATCTCGCCTACAACGTCTCCAAGGCCGGCGTGAAGACCTTCACCGAGGGTCTTGCCCACGCTCTGCGCAACGAGCCCGGCGCCAGGATCTCCGCCCACCTGCTCATCCCGGGCTTCACCTATACCGGCCTCACCGAAGGCGCGACCGAGAAGCCGGCCGGCGCCTGGACGGGAGAGCAGGTCATCGACTTCATGCTCGCCTCGCTCAAGCTCGGCGATTTCTACATCCTTTGCCCCGACAATGAGGTGGCGCGGCCGACGGACGAAAAGCGCATGGCCTGGGCGATCGGCGACATCATCGAGAACCGCCCTGCTCTGTCGCGCTGGCACCCTGACCACAAGGACGCCTTCGCGACCTTCATGAACGGCTGACAGTCGGGCTCAAGCGGCTGCCTGCTTCTTCGAGCCGGGCATCGGCGTTACCGCCTTCTTGGCGGCGGCGTCGGCGATCTTTCGATCGTGGCGCTTCGCCGCCTGCTCGCATTTGGCGCGGATCTCCTCGACTTCCGATTCCGTCAGGTGCTCGATGCCGATGAAGTGGTTGTGGGCGCGGCTGACCCGGATCAGCTCGTCGAGCTTGGCCTGGATCGCCGCGCCGTCGCGGTTCTGCGTGTTCTGGATGAGGAACACCATCAGAAAGGTGACGATCGTGGTGCCGGTGTTGATGACGAGCTGCCAGGTATCGGAAAAGCCGAAGAATGGTCCGCTCGCGGCCCAGACGACGACGATCAGAATGCAGGCGGCGAAGGTGGGCGGCAGGCCGGCCACATGAGCCACCCAATTGGCAATCCTGGTGAAAAGTCTCTCGATCATCGGAATCTCTCGACCGTAGTGCGAACTCCGAGAGAAACAGACAACGCACGCTCCCGGTTCCCGCTGAACCGATCCGCACGTGCAATCCGGCACACGCGGAAAGCGCAGGCTCAAGAAAAAACACCTTATGGCTTTGTTGTCATAGTGCGGGAGCAGGCAAGAAAAGCCTGTTCCGTCCGCTTCACGGCGGTTTACCTCCAGCCCCTTCCGCTGCGCCACCCCCGCATGGCGGAAGGGGTTTTGTCCCTCAGGATCAGGTCGCGTCGTTTTCCCAGCGGTCGAGGAAGGCCTCGATCGGCATGGCCTGCATGTCGGGAACGGCCTTGGCCAGTTTCTCCGGCGGCCAGTCCCACCAGCCAAGGCGTTCGATGCGGGCCGCGATGCCGGCGTTGAAACGCTGGCGCAGCGGCCTGGCCGGCACGCCGGCGACGATCGTGTAGGCTGGCACGTCATGCGTCACCACCGCGTTGGCGCCGACAATGGCGCCATTGCCGATAGTGATGCCCGGCATGATCACCGCGCCATGGCCGATCCAGACGTCGTGGCCGATACTGACGGACCTTGCCTGCCGCCGCTCCCGGAAGGCCGCGTCGACGCCCAGCCAGCGGAAATACTCGTTCGGCCGGTAGCTGACCTTGTGCTGCGTCAACCGCTCGATCGGATGCTCGAGCGCATTGATGCGGCTGTTGGCGGCGATCGAGCAGAATTTGCCGATCGTCGTGTAGATCGCTTCGGCGTGGCGTTCGAAATAGGAGAAGTCGCCGACCGTCACCTCGCGCAGGACCACCCGTTCGCCGATCGAGGCGTAGCGGCCGAGCTTGCATGCCTTCAGTTCCGCGGTCGGATGGATGCGCGGTTCAGCGTCTTTCAGGAGGAGGTTTTCGGCTCGGTCCATGCGGCGGCTTTACCCCCGCGCAATTGCTGCCGCAAGGCGGGAGCAATTGTCGCGCCGTCAAACAGCCCCGGAGAGCCTGCCCCGCCTATTGCGGCTTGCCCTTGGTCCAGACCACGTTCTGGCCGTAGAGCGGGATCGTCGTGACCGACATCTTGGCCGAACCGTTCTGCACCTGGCGTGAATGCGAGAGATAGATCAGCGTCTCGTTCTTCTTGTCGTAGATGCGGTTCACCACCTGCTTCTTCCAGATCAGGCTGATGCCCTGCTTGAACACCTCCTCGCCGCTTTCGCCCATGTCGATGTCACCGATGGCGATGGGCCCGGTCTGGCGGCAGGAGATCGACGAATCGGACGGATCCTCGAACCAGTTGCCCTTGTGCAGGCGATCGATGACGCTGCGATCGAAATACGCGACGTGGCAGGTGACGCCCTCGACTTTCGGATCCTTGATCGCCTCGACCATGATATCGTTGCCGACCCAGTCGACGCCGACCTTGCCGACCTCCTCGGCCGCCGCCGCGCCGACGACAAGGCATGCGGCAAGCGCGCCGCCGATCAGTTTTCGCAAGAGAGCCTCCTCGGTTCGAGTTGCCGGTCTCAGGTGGGACTGAAGTGGCTTGTTTACAAGCTAGGCCTGGCGGAACCTCAACATCTGCCGCAGCACGTCGCTCCTGAGGACAAAGTGCTGGACCAACGCGCCGGCGATATGCAGCAGCACGACATAGAGCAGGATGTTCTTGCCCACCACATGCACCAGCCCGGCCCCCGGCACCTGCAGGAACCAGGCGGCAGCACCCGAAAGCGGCACGATGAAGATGAGGGCGTAGATCAGCAGATGCGCGGCCTTGGCCAGCAGCCGCAGCGCCGGATGCTCCATGCCCGAGACCGGCGGCACGCCGCGCGTCGCCCTCAGCCAAAGCCGCCATGTCGCAAGAACGAGTACCGCAAGGCCGAGCACGGCATGCATATAGGCCAGCGGTATGTCCCCTGCGGCAGCCTCCTGCCCTCTGCGAAAGGCACGCCAGACATGCTCCATGCCGTCATGGGCAAGGAACTGGATCAGAATCAGCGCGGCGATGCCCCAATGCAGCCAGATCTGGGTCTTCGAATAGGAGGCTGCTTGCATGTCCGGTCCATCGCTGGCGTGTCTGTCTCGAAGATAGGTCGGCGGAAAACCCGGTCAAATTAAGGATTGGCAATATGCATCGGTTGCGGCAACGCGGCATCTTTGCCTCCGCCGCCTCTACCCGCTAAGACTGCTCGAACAAGGCGTCCGATTGGGCGCCAAATGAAAGATCACGACGGACATTTCCCGATGATGCGTTCAATTCTGGTCGGCATTCTCGTCCTGATGGCGGCCGGCATCGGCTGGCTCACCTTCGATTTCTATCGCGGCCACTACAGCGGCGAGCCTTACGGCGCGCCCTTCGCGCTGGTCGACCAGAAGGGCGCGCCGATCACCGAAGCCGCCTTCAGGGGCCATCCCAGCGTCGTCTTCTTCGGTTTCACCCATTGTCCCGAAGTGTGCCCGACCACGCTCTTCGAACTGTCCGGCTGGCTGAAGACGCTTGGCGACGGCGGCAAGAACCTGAACGCCTATTTCGTCACCGTCGACCCCGAGCGTGACACGCCCGAGATCATCAAGGCCTATGTCGGCAATTTCTCCGACCGCATCGTCGGCATCAGCGGCGACCCCGACAAGGTCCATGCTATGGCCAAATCCTTCGGCATCTACTGGAAGAAGGTCGACACCGGCGATGGCGACTACACGATGGACCACACCGCCTCGGTGCTGCTGCTCAATGGCAAGGGCGAGTTCTCCGGCACCATCGCCTATGGCGAAAGCGCCGACGCGGCCGTTGCCAAGCTGAAGCGCCTGGCGAACGAAGGCTGACACCGTCCGATGGCGCAGACGCGGCTCCATTTCACCGCCGGCAAAATCGAGGCCGATCGCATCTTCGCCGCGCTCGATGCGGCCTTCGAGGATGAGGGCCTGCCGCTTGCCGTGCTGGAGGTCGACGAGGACCGCGACATCCACGAAGTCTCGCTCTATGCCGATGGCGACGTCGATGCGGTCGAGGCGCGACTGAAGGACATCCTTGCCGGCCTCGCGCTGACGAAGCCTATCGAACGCGAAACGCTGCCCGAAATCGACTGGGTGGCGCGCTCGCTGGAGGGCTTGAAGCCGGTGCGCGCCGGCCGCTTCTTCGTCCATGGCGCGCATGACCGCGACAGGCGCCACAGCGGCGACCTCGCCATCGAGATCGAGGCCGGCCTTGCCTTCGGCACCGGCCATCACGGTACCACCGCCGGCTGCCTCGAAATGCTGGAGAAGGTCGTGCGGCGCGAGCGGCCGCGCAACGCCCTCGACCTCGGCACCGGCAGCGCCGTGCTGGCGATTGCGCTGGCGAGGCTGGGGCATATCCCGGTGCTGGCGACCGACATCGACCCGGTCGCCGTCAAGGTCGCCGCCGCCAATGCCCGCCTCAACCATGTCAAGGCGCTGGTCGAAACCGTGACCGCGCCGGGCTTCCATCACCCGATCTTCGGCAGGCGCGCGCCGTTCGATCTCATCGTCGCCAACATATTGGCGCGGCCTTTGATGCGGCTGGCGCCGGAGATGGCGAAGCACATCAGGCTCGGCGGCTCGCTCGTGCTGTCCGGCATTCTCGATCGCCAGCGCGATGCCGTCGTCTCGGCCTATGTCGGCCAGAGCTTCCGCCACGTTCGCACCCTGCACCGCGAGGGCTGGGTGACGATCCATCTCAAGCGCTGAAACTGGACCAATCCGTCCCTCCGGAAATCGATTCCGGTTTTCGGGGCCATGCGCTACGGTCGCGTCGACAGAGGAGGCC
>NZ_RZOF01000423.1:0-4813 GCF_003998955.1 Mesorhizobium sp. M4B.F.Ca.ET.017.02.2.1
ACGCAATGGGGTTCGCTGCGCATCCAGAAGATGCAGCGCATGATGGAGCGCTGCGCCCGCGACATCTTCGTCATGATGGCGGAAATCATCCCGGCGAAGTTCTCGCATGAGACGCTGCAGCAGATGACCGGCGTCCAGATCATCCCGACGCAGCAGGATCTGACGCCGGTGCAGCCGCCGCCGGCGCCACCGCCCGGCACTCAGGTGCCACCCGAGCAGCAACAGCAGCTTCAGCAGGCCATGCAGGCGGCTCAGCAGGCCGAACAACAGCGGCAGGCGAAGCTGGCCAAGCTACAGTCGATCCAGCAGCTTCTGACGCAGCGCCTGGCCATGATGTACCGCATCGACGTCGAGAGCGATTCGACGGTCAAGGCTGATCTTACCAGGCAGAAGGCAGAGACGGCCGAGTTCATGCAGGCGGCCGGCGCCTATTGGGCCGCCGTCGGTCCGCTGATCCAGCAAGGCGAGATGTCGAAGGAAGTGGCGGTCGAAATCTTCGCCGCGAACTCGCGTCTCTTCAACCTCGGCAAGTCGGTCGAGGACGTTCTGGAAAAGATGGTGACCGATGCCAAGGCGCAAGCCGGCCAGCCTCCGCAGCCAAGTGCCGAACAACAAAAAGCTCAGGCGGACGCGAAGGCGCGAGAAGCGGACCAAGCGGCGAAAGTCGCTGATGCAAAGACCAGGCAGGACGCCGCTGCGCAAGACATGCAGTTCAAGCGCGAACAGCACGACATGACGATGGCTGAGAAGCGTCTGGACCTTCAGACGAAGCGCCAGGCCGCGTGCATCGACCAGAACCAGGTCCTGCTCGCCAACGGCATCGTGCCGCCGCCCGATCCCGAGCAGATCGACGGCCAGGCGGTGTTGAAAGAGATGGCCGCGCAGCGCGACATGTTCGGGCAGGCGCTTGCCGCGCTCATTCAGGTGCTGTCGCAGCCAAAGCAGATCATCCGGGACGCCCAAGGCCGCGCGGTGACGGCGATCCCCATGCAGCCCCCACAATCAGGAGCCCAGGCAAATGGCTACAACCAGTGAAGTCGAGGTAGGGATGGCTGCCATCGCGCAGCGTCTCAGCGACCAGCGTCAGGTGATGATCAAGGTGAAGGCGAACGCGAGCGGGGCCTCGACGGCCCTCGCTGCGATCCCGAACGACTTTGCCGACGTCATCGCCACCGTCAACGCGTTCGGCACCAGCAATGCCTATGAGGCCGCAGTGAAGGCCCAACTCGCCAAGATGACGGCCGAGTTCACCGCCCTGAAATCGAAGGCTGATGCCATCGCCGCGGTGGATCTCAATAGCTGATGTTCGGCGATAGCGGCCAGTTCTACCCTTACCAGCCGATCCAGTTCATGGACGGATTGCTGAACCCGTTGGTTGGAGTGGCTCCAACATTCGATGTGGTCGGCACTCCTACGAGCGGCGACAACGGCTCATCCAACACCACCTCTACCACGGTTACCTTTCCGACCGGGATCGTAGCCGGCGAACTGCTCCTGTTGTGGTTTGCATCTGACAACCTCATCACTCCAACCACGCCGTCCGGCTGGACCAGCTTGTACACCGCCTCTAACGGCGGCATCCGCTTTACCGGCTACTACAAGCAGGCCACCGGCACGGAGGGCGCTTCGATGGTCGTTTCTCATGGCAGCTGTCAGACTGCCTGGGGATGCCTGCGCGTCACTGGGCAGACCAGCTCCATTCCGGAAGCTACGTCGGTTGGCGCGAACAGTTCTGCTCCCAATCCCCCCTCACTGACACCTTCCTGGGGCTCCGCCAGTGACCTTTGGTTCGCCGCGGCGGCGCAATGGGGCTTCTCCATCACGGCCGGTCCAGCCGGTTACACCAACGTCATCAGCAAGGCGAAGGGCACCAACAACTTTGCGCTCAGGGTCGACTATCTGAAAGCAACGGCGACCAGCCAAGACCCTGCCGCATTTACCTCTGGCGGTTCCAACTCCAACAGCGCCAGTACAACGGCGGTGCACTGAGATGCGCATTCCGAGCGGTAAAACCGACCAGGCCATCTACTTCGTCGCCGTCGACAGCACGGACCTGAAGACGCGCAAGACCGGCCTGTCGTCATTCACTGTCTATCGCAGCCGCAATGGGGGGACTGCGACTGTCTACACCACGCCGACCATCACCGAACTGTCCGCCGCCAACATGCCGGGCGTCTATTCCCTGCTGATCGACGAGGACACCACCATTGCGTCGACTTCGGACGCGGAAGAGTATTGCGTGCATATCACCCAAGCGAGCATGGCCCCGGTGTCGCGTGTCATCGAGCTTTTCCGGCGAGACACGACGAGCGGCACCACAGCGTTGGTCGACGCCAATGGTCGGGTAGACGTGATCAAGATTGCCGGCACGACCCAGACAGCGCGCGACCTCGGTTCGAGCGTGCTGCTGTCGTCGGGCACTGGCACCGGCCAGGTGAGCCTTGCGGCCGGCATAGCGGCGGTGAACGTCACGCAGTTCGGCGGTGCCGCCGGCACGTTTGCCTCGGGTCGCCCGGAAGTGAACACCACGCACGCCGCCGGCACGGCCTGGAACTCGGGCGCAATCACGGCGAACACCTTTGCGGCCGGCGCCATCACCGCTGCGAAGTTCGCGGCCAATGCTCTCGATGCGGTCTGGTCGACCGCTACGCGCGTGCTCACCGCCGGCACCAACATCGTCCTGGCCAAGGGAACCGGCGTCACCGGCTTCAACGACCTGGATGGAGCCGGTGTTCGCGGTGCCGTCGGCATGGCGTCAGCCAATCTCGACACGCAGCTTTCGACGCTGTCGGGCAACGACACCACCATCAACAACAACGTGCTGGCGGTGAACACGAAGCTCGGCGCGCCCGCCGCGGCATCGGTCTCGGCCGACATCGCTGCCATCAAGTCGGACACAGGCCCGATCAAGGCAAAGACCGACAATCTGCCCGCTGCACCGGCTGCTGTGGGCGACATCCCGACGGCAAACCAGAACGCCGACGCGATGCTAGATCGGGCTTCCGGCATCGAGGCAGGCATGACGCCTCGACAGGGCTTCCGCCTCTGGTCTGCCGCGCTGCTCGGCAAGGCGAATGGTCTCGGGACCGGAACAGCTATTTTCCGCGACACCAACGACACGAAGGACCGCATCAACGCATCGGTCGATCAGGACGGTAATCGACTGGCGGTCATTCTGGATCCGAGCTGATGTTTGCTGATCGCTATTTCGGCAAGCGCTATTTTGGAAATCGGTACTTCGGCCCGCACGGCGCCGACGTCGATTCGCTCTTCAAGCCAGGTGGCGGCTACTATCGCAAGCCGATCAAATACGTCCGCGATGGCAAGGTTGTCGACCTCGATGAGCCGTCGCCTGCACCTGTCGAGCTGGTCGAGTGGCCGGCGCTCACGCCGGAGATTGTTGCAGCTTTGCTCGCCGGCTTCCAAGCCCCGCCGATCGAGGTGCCGGACGCGGCTGCATTGGAGCGACGCCTTGGCCGCATGGTCATCGACCGCGAGATGGCAGCCATGCGCGACGATGACGACGCCGTGTTGCTGCTCCTAACGTCCTGAATTGCAAGCGGCTTAGAATTTCGCACCGACCGCTTGCACCCTGTATCTGCCCGAAAAGCAGGACAGGAAATTGGCCAGGTACGTTTTCCGAGATGGCATCTTCGTCGACCGGCAGACCGGCGTTCCGATGGAAAAGCCGTTCGCCGGCCAGATCGTCATGCCGAACGTCATTTCCGACATCCCGGATTACGCCTCGCCGATCGATGGCCGAATGATCACAACGCGCTCTCAGCGCCGCGATGATCTGAAGCGCAACAACTGCGTTGAATACGAGCCATCCCTGTCGCCGACGAAGGGCAAATTTCGCAACCCCGATTTCTGCAAGAAGCGGGGCCTTCAGGTGTCAGAGGAATTTCGATGAGCACTGCTGTAGCAGAAAGCCTTGCCAACAACGCCCCGCCTGCCGGCGCACTCGCCGAGGCCGCGAACAGCAATGCGGCAGCGGCCGATGCGGCCGACGACGCGGCGCTGGAAGCCATCTGGAACAAGAACGAGCGCGACAACGGCGCCGAGCGGGACGAAGGCAAGTTCTCCAGCCCGAATCCCGAGAAGAAGGCCGACGCGAAAGCTGACGCCGGCAAGGTATCGCCCGAGGGCGGTGGCGGAGAGGAACAGGCCGGCGGTGGTCTGACGCCTGACGCAGGGTCGGTTCCTCTCCCGGCCAACTGGCAGGGCATCAAGGGCGGCGTTGCCGAGAACGTCAAGCAGGCTTGGGAGAAAGCGCCGGCCGAGCTGCGCAAGTTCGTCGCCGAGCGCGAGCAGGAGCTTCAGGGCCGTCTGTCCGACCACGGCCGACAGGTTTCGGTTTACAAGCCCATTCAGGAAATCCTCGATCGCAACGGCGGCTACTTCGACCCGAACACGGGCAAGAAGATGGCTGACGGCAAGGTCGTCACGCCAGCCCAGGCAATCGAGTATCTTTTCAAAGTCCAGCAGAGCATGGACAAGGCTCCCGTTGAAACGATCATGAGCATCATCGACGGCTATGGCATCCGAGACAAGATTGCGGGTGTCTTCGGCCAGACCGTCCAGCAGGGCGAAAGCGAATTGCGGCAGGAAATCGCCGGGTTGAAGCAGATGCTCGCATCTGTCCACAACTCCGCGAACATCGACGACCGCATAAACCAGAGGCTCCAGGAGCGCGACGCCACCACCGCCGCCAATGAAGAGTTGGGCCGCTTGTCAGCCGACAAGCCGCTTTACTCCGAAATCCCTGAGAAGCGGATGGTCACCTTCATCAACGATGCATGGGACCGGCTTG
>NZ_RZOF01000424.1:0-4809 GCF_003998955.1 Mesorhizobium sp. M4B.F.Ca.ET.017.02.2.1
GATGCCCGCCACATCGCCACGCAGGCGAGGGAAGTGTTCGACGTCTCCGGCGCCGGCGACACCGTCATCGCCACCTTCGCGCTCGCGCTTGCGGCGGGCGCCGACCGTGTGCAGGCCGGCTCCATCGCCAATGCCGCAGGCGGCGTGGTGGTCGGCAAGCGCGGTACGGCGCGGCTGACGGTCGAGGAACTGACCGGCGCGCTGTTCCGCTCGCACGGGCCGGTCACCCACAAGGACGCTATTCTCGATGCCAGCGCGGCAGCCAGGATGGTGACCGCCTGGAAGGAGGAGGGGCTGACCGTCGGCTTCACCAATGGCTGCTTCGACATCCTGCATGCCGGCCATGTCAGCCTGCTGCACGCGGCGCGCAGCCAGTGCGACCGGTTGGTGCTCGGCCTCAACAGCGATGCTTCGGTGCGCCGGCTGAAGGGTTCGGGACGTCCGGTCAACGACCAGCACGACCGCGCCTGCGTGCTGGCGGCCCTGGCCTCGGTCGACGCTGTCGTCGTCTTCGAGGAAGACACGCCGCTGGCGCTGATCGAAGCCTTGCTGCCCGACATACTGGTCAAGGGCGCCGACTATACGATCGACAAGGTGGTGGGCGCCGACGTGGTGCAGAAGGCGGGCGGCCGCGTGGTGCTGGTCGACCTCGTCGCCGGCAAGAGCACGACCGGGACCATCGGCAGGATGCGCGCTACCAATTGAGGGTTTCATGTCCGCACTGAACGACTATCTGGTCCGCTCGGCGGCCGCGCTTACGGCGACGGTCGAACGCGACCTTACGGCCGAGATGGAACGCGCCGTGAGCACGGTCGTCACCGCACTGTCGCAAGGCAAGGCGCTGCTGATCTGCGGCAATGGCGGCTCGGCTAGCGACGCCATCCATATCGCCGGCGAGCTGGTCGGCCGCTTCCTCAAGGAGCGCAAGGCCTACAATGTCATCGCGCTGCCGGCCAATGCTGCGGTGCTGACCGCCTGGGGCAACGACTATGGCTTCGACACGGTGTTCTCGCGCCAGGTCGAGGCGCATGGCTCGGAAGGCGCGGTGTTGCTCGCCATCTCGACCAGCGGCAATTCGCCCAGCATCCTGGCCGCCGCCGAACAGGCTCGCATGATGGGCATGACGGTGATCAGCCTGACCGGCGACACCGGCGGCAAGCTCAAGCCGCTCACCGATATCCTGCTCAACGTGCCGTCGACCTCGACGCCGATCATCCAGCAGGGGCATCTCTGCCTGTACCACTATCTGTGCGAGGCGGTCGAAGCGCGTCTCAGCAATGGCTGAGGGCAGTGCAACCGGTCCGTTGGTCGAGCCAGGCCTGTGGATCGAGCGGATCGGAAGCCGAACCTTTCCAACCGGACTGCCGGCGCTGTTCCTCGACCGCGACGGCACCATCAATGTCGACACCAGCTATCCGAGCGATCCTGCCGATATCGTGCTGCGGCCGGAAATGCTGCCCGTCATCAGAACTGCCAATGTAGTTGGGCTTCCGGCGATCATCGTCTCCAACCAATCGGGCATAGCGCGCGGCTATTTCGGCTGGCCGGATTTTGCGGCGGTCAACGGCAGGGTCCTGCAGCTTCTGAAAGCGGAGAAATGCCAGATCGATCTTGTGCTCGCCTGTGGGTACCATTCGAGCGGCACAGGCGTTCTGGCGGTAGGCGACCATCCGACGCGCAAGCCCAATCCTGGCATGCTGCTGCGTGCGCGCGATCTGTTGGACTTGGATTTGGGGCGGTCGATCATTGTTGGCGACAAGGCCGACGATATGGAAGCCGGCCGACGCGCCGGGCTTCGTGATGGTTGGCACGTTGGGAGCAGGTCCAACCGAAAATCCGGCGACGCCGCCTTCGTCACGCATAAGCTAATAACTGGCAACGACCATCGAAGGCTTTGCGATCTTATCGCAGGGCTCGGCAGAGCTTAGGATTTCATCTCGAACGCCACCAGGCCTTCGTCCTTGACGCGGCGAATGGTCAGCGCAGTGCGCACCGTGTCGACATTCGGCGCCGAGGCCAGTTCCTCGATGACGAAGGTCTGGAAGGTGCCGAGGTCGCTCGCCACGCAGTGCAGCAGGAAGTCGGACTCGCCCGAGACCATCCAGGCGTCGCGCACGATCGGCCAGCCGCGCGTGCGCTCGGCGAAAGTCTTCAGCTCGGCGTCAGCCTGGTGATGCAGGCCGATGAGGCAGAAGGCAACGACGTCCATGCCGAGCGCCGGCGCGTTGAGCAGGGCGCGGTAGCCGCGGATGATGCCGGCCTCCTCCAGCCGTCGGACACGGCGCAGGCAGGGCGGCGCCGAAATGCCGACCCGGTTGGACAGTTCGACATTGGTCATGCGTCCGTCTTCCTGCAGCTCGCGCAGGATCTTCCAGTCGATGGCGTCGAGATCGGCTTTGAGCGGCATGGTCGGCTTTCGTGCGCGCAAGAATCTTTCGTGATTTTGTAATTAGACTTTCCGATGCATGCCATCCCTCCGTCCGATGATTTTTGAACGGAGGCTGAGAGATATTGGCGGCTATGCCGCAGCAGCTTTCCGGGGACGACTGCCAACCCGCCTTGCTGGCGGCGCGGGCAGCACTTACATTACGGGCGAATTTGGGCGGGATTTCCTTAATCAAGATCCTTGGCTGCCCCCAGCAGAGAGCTTTCATGACCACCAAGCACGCGCCAGTCCTCATCATTGGCTCCGGCCCAGCCGGCTACACGGCGGCGATCTATGCCGCCCGCGCCATGCTGAAACCCATGTTGGTCGCCGGCCTGCAGCAGGGCGGCCAACTGATGATCACCACGGATGTCGAAAACTATCCGGGCTTTGCCGATCCGATCCAGGGTCCGTGGCTGATGGAGCAGATGCTGAAGCAGGCCGAGCATGTCGGCACCGACATCGTCAACGACATTATCACCGAGGTCGACCTCAACGTGCGGCCGTTCCGCGCCAAGGGCGATTCCGGCACCACCTACACCGCCGATGCGCTGATCATCGCCACCGGCGCGCAGGCGAAATGGCTGGGCATTCCCTCCGAGCAGACCTTCATGGGATTTGGCGTCTCGGCTTGCGCCACCTGCGACGGCTTCTTCTATCGCGGCAAGGATGTCGCGGTGGTCGGCGGCGGCAATTCGGCGGTCGAGGAAGCGCTTTACCTCTCCAACCTCGCCAAGAGCGTCACCGTCATTCACCGGCGCGGCGACTTCCGCGCCGAGCGCATCCTGCGCGAGCGGCTGCTCAAGAAGGAGAACGTGCGCATCATCTGGGACACGGTCGTCGACGAGATCACCGGCCAGCCCGGCAAGGCGCCGCTGCCGCCTTCGGTGGAAGGGCTGGCGCTGCGCAACGTGGCGACCGGCGAGGTGACGCGGCTCAAGGTCGACGGCGTGTTCGTGGCGATCGGCCACGCGCCGGCGGTCGAGCTGTTCGTCGGCAAGCTGAAGCAGAAGCCGAACGGCTATTTGTGGACGGCGCCGGATTCGACCCGCACCGACGTGCCCGGCGTGTTCGCCGCCGGCGACGTCACCGACGACGTCTACCGGCAGGCGGTGACGGCAGCCGGGCTCGGCTGCATGGCCGCGCTTGAGGCGGAAAAATATCTCGCCGGGATCGAGGTGCATCGCGAGGCAGCGGAATAACGAAACGGCTGAGAGAAGCCGTTTAAAAGCCTGATTTTTCATTCAGACGCCAGAAAACGATAAGAGGGGAAATCATGGCGCTGGACTGGGACAAGCTACGCGTGTTTCACGCTGCGGCGGAGGCTGGGTCGTTCACCCACGCCGCCGAGACGCTGCATCTGTCGCAGTCGGCGATCTCGCGGCAGGTCAGCGCGCTGGAGCATGATGTCGGCGTGGCGCTGTTCCATCGCCACGCGCGCGGCCTGGTGCTGACCGAACAGGGCGAGATGCTGTTCCGCACGGCGCATGACGTGCTGATGAAGCTGGAGACGATCAAGTCGCGGCTGGCCGAGGCCAAGGACCGGCCGTCCGGCGTGCTCAGGGTGACGACCACGGTGGGGCTGGGCGCCGGCTGGCTGACCGAACGCGTGCAGGAATTCATCGAGCTCTATCCCGAGATCAGCCTGCAGCTGATCCTCGCCAATGAGGAGCTCGACCTCACCATGCGGCAAGCCGACTGCGCCATCCGGCTGCGCCAGCCGCAGCAGCCGGACCTCATCCAGCGCCGCCTGTTTACGGTGCATTTCCATCTCTACGCGGCGCCCTCCTATATCGCCAAGTTCGGCAAGCCGGCCTCGATCGCCGAGCTCAGGAACCACCGCATCGTCACCTTCGGCGTGCCGGTGCCCTCGCATCTGTCGGAGCTGAACTGGCTGGAGACGGTCGGCGATTTCGAGAACGGGCAAAGAGTGCCGACGCTGCAGATCAACGACATCCTGTCGATCAAGCGCGCGGTGCAGGGCGGCGCCGGCATCGCCATGCTGCCCGACTACGTGATCAACAAGGATTCGGGCCTGATCCAGCTGCTGCCGGAGACGGAAGTGCCGTCCTTCGACACCTATTTCGCTTATCCGGACGCGATGAAGAACCAGGCCAAGCTGCACGTGTTCCGCGATTTCATCATCGCCAAGGCGCGCAGCTGGTCCTTCTAAGGGCGCATCAAAATCTTGCTGAGGCCGGCCTGACCTGAACCTCCGGTTTGTCGGGTCACCCTCGCCACGGCGTCAGCCGCGGCAGCCAGCCGGGGACGGCGCGGCGGTAGGCCTCGTATTCGGCGCCGTATCGGCAGGCAAGCGTCGGTTCCTCGTAGAGCCTGACGAACGAGGCCATGGCCGCGCCGACGATGGCGCCGTAGACGACGAG
>NZ_RZOF01000425.1:0-4809 GCF_003998955.1 Mesorhizobium sp. M4B.F.Ca.ET.017.02.2.1
GTGGAGGTGAAGATCAGCGAGCCGCCGCCGCGCTCGATCATCGCCGGCACCTGGTATTTCGCGCCGAGAAACGCGCTGGTCAGGTTGGTATCGAGCGTCTCGCGCCAGCCATCGAGTGACAGCTCGGAAATCGACCCCGTCTGCCCGACAGCGCCGACATTGTTGAAGGCAATGTCGAGACCACCGAACTTTTCGACCGCGAGATCGACGAGGGCCTTGGCATAGGCTTCGTCGCGGACGTCGCCGGCAAGCGCGACTGCGCTTCCGCCGGCCTCCTCGATCTCGTCGGCCAAGAGGTCGAGCTCTGCCTTGCGCCGGGCTGCGATGACCAGACTGGCGCCCTCTGCGGCGAACAGCTTTGCCGTGGCGCGGCCGATGCCGGAGCTGGCGCCGGTGACGATGGCGACCTTGTCTGTCAGTGCGAACATCTTCTGAGCATCCTTCTTTCGTGCCGGCATTGCCAGCGATTGGACGCTTGGTCGCAAATGGCGGCGGTCCGAGCCACCCGAAAGCTGCATTGGGGTTTGTGCCGCGCGGGTTGGTTGCTCGCCTGTGGATGCCACGGCGCAAAACGGCAAGCGCCGTCGCAAACAGCGCAAGGATGGCTGCGCGGTTTCGCTAGTGATACTCCTCGCGTGCCGAGGCGAGGATGCCCGGCCGCAAAATTCCGCGAAAGCTACTGGCGCGAGGCCTGGAACGTGAAGAAATATTCGGTATTCGCCATCGCCCGCGAGGCCATGCGCGGCCACAAGGGCTGGGAAGAGCAATGGTCTTCGCCGGAGCCGAAGAAGGAATACGACGTCATCATCGTCGGCGCCGGCGGCCATGGCTTGGCGACCGCCTACTATCTGGCCACCGTGCACGGCATCACCAATGTCGCGGTGCTGGAGAAGGGCTGGCTCGGCGGCGGCAACACCGGCCGCAACACCACCATCATCCGCTCCAACTATCTCTATGACGAGAGCGCCGGCATCTATGACCATGCGTTGAAGCTGTGGGATGGGCTCTCGCAGGAGCTCAACTACAACGTGATGTACTCGGCGCGCGGCGTCATGATGCTCGCCCACAATGTGCACGACATCCAGGTGCTGAAGCGCCACGTGCACGCCAACCGTCTCAACGGCATCGACAATGAATGGCTGACGCCGGAGCAGGCGAAGGAATTCTGCCCGCCGCTCAACATCTCGAAGGATGCGCGCTACCCCGTCGTGGGTGCGGCCTTGCAGCGGCGCGGCGGCACGGCGCGCCACGACGCGGTCGCCTGGGGCTATGCGCGCGGCGCCTCGGCGCGCGGCGTCCACATCATCCAGAACTGCGAGGTGACCGGCGTCAAGCGTGCGGCCAATGGCGCGGTCACGGGCGTCGACACGACGCGCGGCTTCATCGGCGCCAAGAAGGTCGGCGTGGTTGCGGCAGGCCATTCCTCGGTGATCATGAACATGGCCGGCGTGCGCATGCCGCTGGAGAGCTACCCGCTGCAGGCGCTGGTGTCGGAGCCGGTCAAGCCGGTCGTGCCCTGCGTGATCATGTCGAACACGGTGCATGCCTATATCTCGCAGTCCGACAAGGGCGAGCTGGTCATCGGCGCCGGCACCGACCAGTACGTCTCCTATTCGCAGACCGGCGGCCTGCACATATTGCAGCACACGCTCGACGCCATCTGCGAGATGTTCCCGATCTTCACGCGCATGAAGATGCTGCGCTCCTGGGGCGGCATCGTCGACGTCACGCCCGACCGCTCGCCAATCCTGGCCAAGACCCCGGTCAAGGGACTCTATGTCAATTGCGGCTGGGGCACCGGCGGCTTCAAGGCCACACCGGGCTCGGGTCACGTCTTTGCCCACACCATCGCCAAGGACGATCCGCACCCGATCAACGCGCCCTTCACCATCGAGCGCTTCCGCACCGGCCGCCTGATCGACGAGGCGGCAGCGGCGGCGGTGGCGCACTGATGGCTGCCGAAAGGCTTTGCGACCAACCGGCCACCGGCCACGGCGAATTGTAGGAACCAACAGATGCTTCTCATCCGCTGCCCCTATTGCGAGGAAGAGCGCCCGGAACTCGAGTTCCGCAACGCCGGCGAGGCGCATATCGCGCGCTCGACCAACATTGCCGGCGAGAGCGACGACGATTTCGAGAAGTTCTTCTTCATCCGCTCGAACCCCAAGGGCGTGATCTATGAGCGCTGGCGCCACATGCATGGCTGCGCGCGCTTCTTCAACGCCGTGCGCGACACAGTCACCGACAAGTTCATCATGACCTACAAGGCCGGCGAGCCGAAGCCTGCGAAGCTGCCGGGAGCCTCGAAATGAGCATCTCTTTCCGCATTTCCGGCGCCGGCCGCCTCAAGCAGGCGAAGACCGCCCGCTTCAGCTTCGACGGCCAGGCCTATACCGGCGTCGAGGGCGATACGCTGGCCTCGGCGCTGCTCGCCAACGGCGTCCATCTTGTCGGCCGTTCGTTCAAGTACCATCGGCCGCGCGGCTTCCTGTCGGCCGGCGCGGAGGAGCCCAACGCGCTGGTGCAGATCGTGCGCGACGACGCGCGCAAGACGCCGAATGTGCGGGCGACCGTGCAGGAGGTCTATGACGGGCTCACCGCCAACTCGCAGAACCGCTGGCCGTCGCTCGCCTTCGACGTCGGCGCGGTCAACGACATCGCCTCGCCGCTGTTCTCGGCCGGCTTCTACTACAAGACCTTCATGTGGCCGAAGGCGGCCTGGAAGAGCCTCTACGAACCGAAGATCCGCGCCGCTGCAGGCCTCGGCGTGTCGCCGGACAAGCCGGATCCCGACCACTACGGCGCGCGCTACGCCCATTGCGAGGTGCTGGTGCTGGGCGGCGGCGCTGCCGGCATTGCCGCGGCGCTCGCCGCGGCCGAGACCGGCGTCAGGGTGATCCTTGTCGACGAGCAGGCCGAATTCGGCGGCAGCCTGCGCTTCGAGGCCGGCGCCAGGATCGACGGCGAGGGCGGCTTTGCCTGGGCGCAAGCTGCCATCGCCAGGCTCAAGGCAATGGACAACGTCCGGCTGCTGACGCGCACGACTGCTTTCGGCTACTACGCGCAGAATTTCGTCGGCCTGGTCGAGCGGGTCAGCGACCATTTGCAGAACCCCGGCCGCGAACTGGCGCGCGAGCGTCTCTGGCAGGTCCGCGCCAGCCGAGTCGTGCTGGCGACCGGCGCCATCGAACGCCACATGGTTTTCGCCGACAACGACCGTCCTGGCGTGATGCTGGCCTCGGCCGCGCGCACCTATCTCAACCATTACGGCGTCGCCGTCGGCAGGAATGTCGGCGTCTACACGGCAAACGATTCCGCCTACGCGGCGGCGATCGACCTGAAGAGGGCCGGCGTCAACATCGCGGCAATCGTCGACCTGCGCGACAACCCGACCGGACCGGTGATCGACGAGGCGAGAGGACTGGGCATCGAGATCAATTTCGGCCGCGCCGTTGTTCGCGCCGGCGGCAAGCTGCGCGTGTCGTCGATGACGGTGCAGCCGAAGAATGGCGGCGGCGAGCGCACCATCCCGGTCGACGCGATCCTGATGTCGGCCGGCTGGACGCCGTCGGTGCATCTGTTCTCGCAGTCGCGCGGCAAGGTCGCCTTCAACGAGGAGACGCGGCGCTTCGTGCCGGGAACCTACGCGCAGGACTGCGTTTCGGTCGGCGCCTGCAACGGCACGGATGGCCTCGACGCGACGGTCGACGAGGCCTATGCGGCGGGCGACAAGGCGGCGAAGGAGGCAGGCGGCAAGGCGGGTAAAGCCGCCAAGCCGAAGGTCGATGCCAGCGAGAGCTGGTCGCGCGGCATGCTGGGCGCCGCGCCCGGCGCCGGACAGGGCACGACGGTCAAGGCCTTCGTCGATTTCCAGAACGACGTCACCGCCAAGGACATCCGCCAGGCGGTGCATGAGGGCATGCACTCGATCGAGCATGTCAAGCGCTTCACCACCAACGGCATGGCGACCGACCAAGGCAAGACGTCCAACATGCACGGTCTGGCGATCGCCGCCGAGACGCTCGGCAAGCCGATCCCGCAGGTCGGGCTCACCACTTTCCGCGCGCCCTATACGCCAGTGACCTTCGGATCGATCGTCGGCCATGCGCGCGGTGCGTTGTTCGACCCGACGCGTCGGACGGCGATCCATCCCTGGGCCGCGGCGCAAGGGGCGGTGTTCGAGGATGTCGGCCAGTGGAAGCGCGCCTGGTATTTCCCCCGGGGAGCCGAGGACATGCACGCCGCCGTGGACCGCGAATGCGTCACGGTGCGCAAGACGGCCGGCCTGTTCGACGCCTCGACGCTGGGCAAGATCGAGGTGGTCGGGCCGGACGCGGCCAAGTTCATGGAGCTGCTCTACACCAATCCGTGGGAGAAGCTCGAGCCCGGCCGCTGCCGCTATGGCATCATGCTGCGCGAGGACGGCTTCATCTATGACGACGGCGTCGTCGGCAGGCTGGCGCCGGACCGCTTCCATGTGACGACGACGACGGGCGGCGCGCCGCGCGTCATGCACCACATGGAGGACTATCTCCAGACCGAGTTCCCGCATCTCAATGTCTGGCTGACCTCGATCACCGAGCAGTGGGCGGTCATCGCCGTGCAGGGGCCGAAGTCGCGCGACATCATCGCGCCGCTGGTCGAAGGCATCGACATGTCGGACGAGGCGCTGCCGCATATGTCGGTGCGCGAAGGCAAGATCTGCGGCGTGCCGACGCGGCTGTTCCGCATGTCGTTCACCGGCGAGCGCGGCTTCGAGGTCAACGTGCCGGCCGACTACGGCCAGGCGGTCTGGGAGGCGCTGTGGGC
>NZ_RZOF01000426.1:0-4809 GCF_003998955.1 Mesorhizobium sp. M4B.F.Ca.ET.017.02.2.1
ACATCCAGCTGCGCATGACGATCAGGCGCAACACCGACCAGACGCTGCCGGCCAGCCACATCATCGAGATGATCTTCCTGACGCCGGAAGGGTTTGACGGCGGCGGCGTCGACAACATCCTGCGCATCGCCATGAAGAGCTCCGAACAGGATGCCGGCAGCCCGCTGATCGGCATCCCGGCCAAGATCGCAGACGGCTTCTTCCTTGTTGCTCTCAACGACACCAAGGCTGACGAGGACGCCAATCTGACGCTGCTCAGGGGCCAGGACTGGATCGACGTTCCGGTCGTCTACAAGACCGGACGCCGCGCCCTGCTCACCATGGAAAAGGGCATTCCCGGCGAGAAGGTGTTCGACGAGGCGCTGAAAGCCTGGCAGGCGAAAACGTCGGGATGAGGAAGGGCTGTCGTCGGCTCAGAAGCCTTGGAACAGCCTGGCGGCGAAGACGTCGTAGCGTGACATCAGAACTGCCGATGTTCTTTCAGCGGAACGCCATGCTTGTCGACATAGTCGTTCCAAGCATCCATGGTGGCGCGGTTCTCAAGCTTCCATAGTGGCGTTTTCTCGGCGGCGACCGCTTCGGCTATCCCGGCTTCGGCGGCTCGCGAGACGTTCACATTGAGCCCCTTCGCTTCCTTCATGATCTGTGAATCGATCGACAGATTTGCCGGCTGACGAACCGCGTTCGCGGCTATCTTGCGCATGATGGCCTCCGCAACATGCGTATATGCGCATTGTACGGTTACGGCAGCGAGGCGGCGTTGATTGCCGCTCACCCCTCCATCTCTTCCCGCAGCATCTCCAGCTCGAGCCACTCCTCTTCCAGCGCCGCGAGCGTTACCCGCTCCTTGTCGAGGGCGGCGATGGTCTTCTGGAACGAGGCCGGATCGCGCTCGTAGTAGGAGGGGTCGGCGATGTTGTTCTCCAGCCGGGATATCGAGGCGGTTACTGCCTCGATCTTCTTTGGCAGCGATTCCAGCGCGAATTTCTGCTTGAACGACAATTTCTTCGCCGGGCCTTTCGGCGCGGCCGTTTCAGATCTCGCTGCGGCGGGCGTTTCGCCGGCCTCCGCCCTTGGCCTTGCCTTGCGGTCTTCGAGCTTCGAGCCGCCGCGCTGCGCCAGCATGTCGGAATAGCCGCCGGCATATTCGATCCAACGGCCGCCGCCATCCGGTGCGATCACGCTGGTGACGGTGCGGTCGAGGAAATCGCGATCGTGGCTGACCAGGATGACGGTGCCGGCGAAGCCGGCCACCAGTTCCTGCAGCAACTCCAGCGTCTCCATGTCGAGGTCGTTGGTCGGTTCGTCGAGCACCAGCAGGTTGGCCGGCCTGGCCAGCACGCGGGCGAGCAGCAGGCGCGCCCGCTCGCCGCCCGAAAGCTCGCGCACCGGCGTGCGCGCCTGCTCCGGCTTGAACAGGAAGTCCTTCATGTAGGAGACGACATGGCGCTGCTCGCCATTGACGAGAAGGTTCTCGCCGCGCCCGTCGGTGAGGTAATGCGCCAGCGTCTCCTGCGGATCGACGGCCTCGCGCTTCTGGTCGAGCGTGGCGATCTCGAGATTGACGCCGAGCCGCACGTTGCCGGCGTCCGGCGCCAGCTCGCCGGTCAGCATCTTCAGTAGCGTCGTCTTGCCGGCGCCGTTCGGCCCGACCAAGCCGACGCGGTCGCCGCGCTGGATGCGCGTGGAAAAACCCTTGACCACGGTGAGGTCGCCGAAGCTCTTTTCGATGCTCTTGGCCTCGATCACCAGCTTGCCGGACTCGGCGGCGTCGCTGGCCACCAGGGTGGCAGTGCCCTCGGCGCCGCGATGGCTGCGGAAACGCTGGCGCATGGTCTGCAACTCGCCGAGCCGTCGCATGTTGCGCTTGCGCCGCGCGGTCACGCCGTAGCGCAGCCAGTGCTCCTCGCGCACGATCTGGCGGCCGAGCTTGTGCTGCTCGCGCTCTTCCTCTTCCAGTACCTGGTCGCGCCACTCCTCGAAATGGCCAAAGCCCTTGTCCAGCCGCTTGGTCTGGCCGCGGTCGAGCCAGACGGTGGCGCGCGAAACGCGCTCGAGGAAGCGGCGGTCGTGCGAGATCAGGATCACCGCCGAGGAGGTGCGGGCAAGCTCCTCCTCCAGCCATTCGATCACCGACAGGTCGAGATGGTTGGTCGGCTCGTCCAGCAGCAGAATGTCGGGCTCCGGCGCCATGACGCGGGCAAGGGCGGCGCGGCGCGCCTCGCCGCCGGACAGGTCGTTCGGCCGCTCCTCGCCGGTGAGGCCGAGATGCTCCATCAGATAGGTGGCGCGGTAGGGATCGTCGGCCGGCCCGAGCCCCGCCTCGACATAGGCGCGCACATTGGCGAAGCCATCCATGTCGGGCATTTGCGGCAGGTAGCGCACCGTCGCCGAAGGCTGGCGGAACACCTCGCCGTCCTGCGGCTCGATCATGCCGGCGGCGATTTTGAGCAGCGTAGACTTGCCGGAGCCGTTGCGGCCGACCAGCGCGATCTTGTCCCCGGCGGATGCGCTGAGTGCCGCCCCGTCGAGCAGCGGCGTGCCGCCGAAGGTCAGTCTTATCCCGTCGAGATTGAGAAGAGGCGGGGCCATGTCAGCTTTCAGGAAGAGGATAGGGGTGAGCGAGCAGCAGCGCGCGGCCGTGGCCGAGAGCGATCTCAAGCCGCCCCTTGACCTCGTTGGATATAGTCAGCGACGAGCCGAACGCCACCTCGACCTGGTCGAGCGGCCATTTGGCGCCGGTGACGCTGAGGCCGGAAAGATCGGAAAAGCCGAGCACTGAAAACAGCGTGCCGTCGGCATAGTCGAAGCCGGCCTTGCCCGGCAGAAGGGGGATGCCCTCCTGCGCGCCGCTGGTCAAAAGCACGCTCATGCCGGCCTCGGCCAGGCGGACGGCGAGGGCCAGATGCAGGAAGGCGTGGTCGGCGCGCTTGCCGCCGAAGGCGCCGGCCAGCACCAGGCCGGTGGCGCCGCGCTCGAGCGCCGCGGCGATCGCCAGCTCGCCGTCCGTCTTGTCCTTCTCGGCCGGAAACACCTGGCGCGGCACGGCGGCCAGATCATGCGGCAAGTCCGCCGGCACGGAATCGAAATCGCCGACCCAGAGCTCGGGCGTCAGGCCCAGCATGCGGGCATGGCCGATGCCTCCATCGGCGGCGATGACGCGCGCGCCAGCAAGCTGGCTGTCGAGCCGCGGCGTGCGGACGAGGTCGCCGCCAAGCAGGATGGTGAATGTGCCCATGGGCGTCGCCCTTATCAGCCTCGCCGGCGAAACGGAAGCGGCGCCTGGGAAACCCGGCAAACTTCCGCTTGCGCGGTGCCGTAGCCGGGCCTATGTGTCGAAACGCTCTAACGGGGTGCCGGACGCGGGTTTTCGCGGGCCGGCTGAGAGGCAATCGCCAACCCGCTGAACCTGATCCGGTTTGTACCGGCGGAGGGATTAGACGTTTCGGAACATCCGACGCCTCAATTCCTTTCAACACCAACGAAGGAGGCGCCGATGCGCACGCTCTTATCCCACCTTGTTCTGGCCACCGGCCTGGTTTCGCTTCTCGCGGGCCCTGCGGCCGCGAAGGACAAGCTCACCGTCTACACCTATGAAAGCTTCACCGCCGAGTGGGGGCCAGGCCCGGCGGTGAAGAAGGAATTCGAGGCCGAATGCGGCTGCGACCTCGAATTCGTCTCGGTCGCCGACGGTGTGGCGTTGCTCAACCGCGTCAAGCTGGAAGGCGCGGCGACCAAGGCCGACATCGTGCTCGGCCTCGACACCAACCTGACAGCGGAAGCCAAGGCAAGCGGCCTGTTCGCGCCGCATGGCGGCGTGTCGGGCCTCAACGTCCCCGGCGACTGGAGCGACGACACGTTCGTGCCGTTCGACTACGGCTATTTCGCCGTCGTCTACGACACCGAAAAGCTGAAAGTCCCGCCGAAGAGCCTGAAGGAACTGGTCGAGGGCAGCGCCACCGACAAGATCGTCATCCAGGATCCGCGCACCTCGACGCCCGGCCTCGGCCTGCTGCTCTGGGTGAAGTCGGTCTATGGCGACAAGGCGCCGGAAGCCTGGGCCAAGCTCAAGCCCAAGGTGCTGACGGTGACGCCGGGCTGGAGCGAGGCCTACGGCCTGTTCACCAAGGGCGAAGCGCCGATGGTGCTGTCCTACACGACTTCGCCGGCCTATCACATGGTCGCGGAAAACACCGAGCGCTACCAGGCCGCGTCCTTCGAGGAGGGCGAATATCTGCAGATCGAGGTTGCCGGCATCACCACGACAGGGGCGAAGAATCCGCTGTCGGAAAAGTTCATCGCCTTCATGACCGGCCCGAAATTCCAGGATGTCATCCCCGAAACCAACTGGATGTTCCCGGCCGGCAAGACCGACAAGCCGCTCAATCCGGCCTTCGACAAACTGATCAAGCCGACCAAGACCTTGCTGTTCAGCGCCGAAGAGGTCGCCGCCAACCGCAAGGCCTGGGTGGACGAATGGCTGGCGGCGATGAGCAAGTAGGTTTTTCGATGCTTGCGCCAAGCCACCCCCCGCAAGGGGGGAGAGATCACACAATCTTCGGAAGGGAGCCTTTGCCGCTGAGGACAGGCGCCGGCTCGGATGACTTGGCATCCTTCCTCTCCCCCGTCGATCGGGGGAGAGGTGGCGAGCGAAGCTCGACGGAGTGGGGGTCGACCTTGGCGCGCATCAAGACGATGCTTGCACGCGATCCTCTTTCCTGTGTCCGCTGCGGCGGTTTCCAGGTGGTTCCCCCACTCCGTCGCCGCTTCGCGGCGCCACCTCTCCCCCCTCCGGAGGGAGAGGAAAGG
>NZ_RZOF01000427.1:0-4779 GCF_003998955.1 Mesorhizobium sp. M4B.F.Ca.ET.017.02.2.1
TGCGGTTGTGTTCGAATGGCAGGATCTCGCGGGCGGCGAGGTGCTGATGCACGATCCGACCGTCTGGGTGACGTCCGAGACGCACCACAGGCACGAGGAGCGGCCGGTGCCGATCGCGCTCTACAGCCGCGAGGGCTGGTGCCGCGACTTCGCGATCAAGTCGCTGGAACAGCGCGGCCTTGCCTATCGCGTCGCCTATACCAGCGACACCAATGGCGGCCTCAAGCTCGCGGTCACCTCGGGCCTGGCGATCGCGCCGATCTCGCGCAGCAACATCCCGGCCGGCTGCCGCGAGCTGACCGCGGCCGACGGCTTCGGCGACATCGATTCCTCGAATGTCGTTTTGCATCGCAATCCGGCCGCCGCCGGCGAAGCGATCGACAGCATGGAGAATGCGATCCGCGAGGCGTTCACGCTGACGCCCGGCGCGCTCCTTGACGGCTGACCTGCGTTGCTTCAATCCGGTGGGGGCGGCGGCTCCGCGCTACCCTGCCGGCGTGCTCTCGGAGAAGGTCAGACGGTTGCCGAACGGGTCGTCGACGGTGACCTCTCTCGTTCCCCAGGGCGTCTCTTCCAACCCCGGCCTGGCGTAGCGGTATTTCTTCGCTGTCAGCTCGCGATGCAGCGCCGCTATGTCGGCCACTGCGACGCGGACATGGGAGCCCGGCGAACCGTCGCCATGATGCTCGCTCAGATGCAACTCGCAGCCGTCGCGGGCAATGCCGGTGTAAAGCGGCGCATCGTCGTCGAAACGGTGCTCGAACCGTACCTCGAAGCCGAGGAAGCCGAGATAGAATTCATGCGCCTTGGCGACGTCGAATATGCGCAATATCGGAGTGACGGCACCGAGCTTCGGCATTGCGTTGCGACCGTTGGGAAGAGGCGGGCTATTTCAGTTCCAGCAGCCGTTCGAGATAGCTGCGTTCGATGTCGGGGCTGAGCGCGTTGCCGAGCCGCTTGCGGATCGCTTCCAGGATCTGGCGCGCGCGCTGGACATCGATCTCGTCGGGCACCTTCACCGAATTGCCGTCGTCGGGCCCGCGCGTGGCGCGCGGTCGGCCGAGCGGGTCGCGGTCGGCATCCTGCTGGCGGCCGCCCTGCTCGCTGCCGCCCTGGTCGCCCTGCATGGCCTGCAGCTGCTTCATCATGTCCTTGGCGCCACGGCGCAGCGCCTCCAGCGCGCGGCCCTGATGGCCGACGGCCTGGTCGCCGTCGCCTTCGCCCAGCGCCTGCTCGGCATTGCCCATCGACTTGCCGGCTTCGCCAAATCCTTCGTTGGGCTCCATGCCCATGCCTTCCAGGCCCTTCTTCAACTGCTCGAGGTCGTTCTGCAGCTTGCCCTGGCCTTCCTGCAACTGCTTCAGCGCGTCGGCGAATTCCTGCGGCGTCATCGGCTTCGGGCGGGCGAGCGGATCGCGGTCCTGTCCCGGTCCCGGCCTGTCCTCGTCCTGGCCGCCGCCGTTTTCGCCGAGCTGCTCGTCGCGGTTCTCGCCGCGCTGCCGCTGGCCGCGCTGCATCTGGTCCATGCGGAAGGTGTCGTTCATCATCTCCTGCTGGCGCCGCATGATCTCGCCCAGCTTGTCCATCTGCTGGCGCATCTCACTGTCCTGCTCGCCGCCCTGCTGCTGACGGCCGGCCTGCAGGTTGTTCATCATGTCCTGCAATTGCGACAGCAACTGCTGGGCGCGGTCGCGGTCGCCGGATTTGGCGAGGTTCTCGATCTCGTCCATCATGCGTTCGATGTCGCTCTGGCGCAGTTCCTGGCCGTTCTGCTGCATCTGCGGCGCGTTCGGATTCTGCTTGGCGCGCTCGGCGAATTCCTGCAGGAACTGGTTCATCGCCTCGCGCAGTTCCTTCATCGCCTTGTCGATCTCTTCGTCGCTGGCGCCCCTGTTGATGGCATCCTGCAGAGCCTGCTGCGCCTGGCGCAGCCGCCGCTCGGCCGCCGACAGATTGCCCTCCTCGATGCCGAGCGCGATTTCCCAGAGGTAGGACACGACATTGCGCAGCTGATCGTCATTGTCGGCCATCTTCAGCCGGCTGCGGGCGCTCATGATGGCGAGGTAGTGCGCCATGTTGTCGAACGTGTCCTCCGGGCGCAGCGTGATCGCGTCCATCAGCTCGAGCACGCGCGGCTTCGAATTGGCGTCGAGCCCAAGCATGCGGCGCTGCTCGATCACCGCCCGCGCCAGGGGGTTGGCGAAGGGCCGCTCCGGCATCACCAGCGTCTTGGTCTCACTGGTCGCGGTATGGCCGGCGTCGTCGGTGGCGGTGAGGGTCAGCTTGATGCTGCCGCCGGACCAGACGTGCTCGGTCAGGTCCTTGCTGGTCTTGGCGGCGTTGCCCTTGCCGCCGCGCCGCGGCAGCGCCAGCGGCATGTCGGGCGGGCCATAGAGCGGATGCGCGTTGGGCGCCTGCGTGTCGGCGAGCGCTAACTCCGCCTTGGCCGAGGCCGCGCCATAGTCGTCGTCGATCTGGTAGTTGAGCTCGAAGGCACCGTTGACGGCGCGCTTCGGCTCGCCGGCGAAGCGGATCGTCGGCGGCTTGTCCGGAATGACGGCGAAGGCCCAGCGGCCGAGGTCGTCCTCGCCCGATTTCAGCGTCAGCGTGCCGTCGCCGGTCAGCTTGCCGGTGAACTGGCGCACCTTTGGCGCCGCTGTCGCCTCGGGCTTGGCGGCCTGCGGCGCGGCCGGGTCGATGGCGCGGGCATTGCCGTCCTTGTCGGCAAAGCTCAGCGTCTCCTCGCCCGAGCCGCCGGTGACGCGCAGCGAGACATCGCTGCCTTGCGGCACGGTGAAGGTGGCCGCCGCCTGTTTGGCGTCGGCGGTGAGGAAGAGCGGCGGCTTGCCGGTATAGGCCGGCGGCGTCACCCAGGCATCGATGCGCGGCGGAACGGCGTCGCGCGCCGCGCGGGCGACGAAACCGTCGCTTACGCGGCCGCCGGAGGGGCCGAAGGAGAAGGCGAAGGCGGTGACCAGAAGCAGCGCCGCCACGGCGCGCAGGCCCCAGCGGTCGCGCTCCGGCACACGCGCGCGCGGCCGGTCGGCGCCAAGACTGCCCAAGCGCTCGGCCATGCGCTTCTGGTGCTCGCGCCACAGCGCCTGCGAGAAGATGCTTTCGTGGCCGCTCGGGCGATCGGTCTGCACCTGCACCGGACTGTGCAACAATTCGTTGGCCGCCTCGATGCGCCGGTCGATCTCTGCGGCGGACGGCCAGCGGAAGAAGCGCAGCGGATAGAGCGCGGCAAGGGCGGCGCCGGCGAAGACGATCAGCACGCCGATGCGCGCAACGTCGGGCAGAAGCGGGAACAGGCCGAGCCAGGAGATGCTGAGGAACAGGCTGGCAAGGACGAGCAGCGGCAGAAGCAGCGGCCAACCGCGCTCGACCAGCATGGAGGTCCGCGTCGCCAGCCGGCTCAGGGCAAGACGCCCGGCCAGGCCACGATCGCCGCTGGAAGTGGGTCGTTGCGTCATCGGCCCTTCCCGTCCGGGCGGGATAGCCCGAACCTCAGGACTGGAAGTTTACCAGCAAACACGGCAAAGGCGAGGCGGGTTCCAAAAACGTGA
This sequence comes from Mesorhizobium sp. M4B.F.Ca.ET.017.02.2.1, assembly GCF_003998955.1. Classification (NCBI taxonomy): domain Bacteria; kingdom Pseudomonadati; phylum Pseudomonadota; class Alphaproteobacteria; order Hyphomicrobiales; family Phyllobacteriaceae; genus Mesorhizobium; species Mesorhizobium sp. M4B.F.Ca.ET.017.02.2.1. The sequence continues at coordinate 3,567 of NZ_RZOF01000427.1, forward strand.
ACCGTTCTTTCCGGTTTATGGTCAGAATTTTGCGGGATCGGTGTTGGATCCGCAGACCAGAACCGCGATGCGCTCGCCCGGCGAGGGCTGGTAGCGGCCGGAGAGCACCGCCGCGAAGGCTGCAGCGCCACCCGGCTCGGAAATGATTCGCACCCGGTCCCAGAGCGCTTTCTGAGCGGCGATGATGTCATCGTCGCTGACCAGGAGCGAGCGCTCGACATAGGCCTCGGCGATCGGGAACATCATTTCGCCCACACGCTTCGGGGCCAGCGAATCGGCGGCGATGCCTTCGGCCGGCGCATCGACGGGCCGGCCGGCCTCGAAGGCGCGATGGAGCGTCGGTGCGCCCTCCGGCTCGACGGCGACGATCCGGATGCGGCCGGCAAACCAGGCGGCGATGCCGCCGATAAGGCCGCCGCCGCCGACGGCGACCAGCAGCGTGTCGATTTCGGGCAGGTCGGCCTCGATCTCGAGGCCGAGCGTGCCTTGCCCGACCAGCGTTTCCTCCTGGTTGAAGGCATGGATCTGCAGCGCTCCGGTGCTTGCGGCGAAGTCCTCGCTGGCGGCCAGCGCCTCGGCGTAGCGCGCGCCGCCGACGACCAGTTCGGCGCCATAGCCGCGAATGCGCGCCAGCTTGGCCGGCGGGCTTACTTCGGGAACGAAGATGGTCGCCTTGTGGCCGAGCCGCATGGCGGCATAGGCGACCGCCGCGCCATGATTGCCGCCGGAGGCGGCGACGACGCCGGCCTTCGGCACGGGGCGTTCGAGCAGGTTGGTGAAGGCGCCCCGCGCCTTGAACGAGCCGGAATGCTGCAGGCATTCGAGCTTGAGATCGACGGCAAGCGGCGCCTGGCCGAAATCGGCCATGTCGATGCGCAGCACCGGGGTGTGGCGCACGTACGGCCGGATGCGCGGCTCCATCGCGGCGATGCGTTCGCGGGTGATGATGTTCGGATTGGTCATGGTTCGCCTCCTAACCGTGCCGGCTGTCGTCCACGCGCCAGCCGGAATGAACTCATGGCCGCCTGCCTATTTCAGCCAGTCGGGAATGGAATCCAGTCCGATCAGCTCGTCATAGGTCTGGCGCGGGCGCACGACGTGGAAGCGGTCGCCGTCGACCAGCACTTCCGGCACGAGCAGGCGGGTGTTGTAGGTGCCCGCCTGCACCGCGCCATAGGCGCCGGCGGTGGCAATCGCGATCAGGGCGCCCGCC
>NZ_RZOF01000428.1:0-4777 GCF_003998955.1 Mesorhizobium sp. M4B.F.Ca.ET.017.02.2.1
GAAGAACGGGGTGGTCATTGTTGGTGCGGGTCACGCTGGCGTGCAAGCGGCGGCGAGCCTGCGCGAGGAAGGTTACGACGGCCCGGTCATCCTGATCGGCGACGAGAGCGAACTGCCCTACCACAAGCCGCCGCTGTCGAAGACCTTCATCAAGGACCCGAACGCAAAGCCGCAGCCCCTGCGCGGCGAAGCCTTCTATTCGGGCAGCGCCATCGACTACCGGCCGGGCGTCCGCATCGAGGCCATCGATGCCGGCGCCCGGAGGCTGGACCTATCGGGCGGCGGATCGCTCGCCTTCGATCACCTTGTCCTGGCGACCGGCGCCCGGCCGCGCCTGCTCAAGCTGCAAGGCTCGGAGCTTTCCGGCGTGGTGTCGCTGCGATCGCTGGCCGATGCGCGGCTGATCCGCGAGTTCAGCGCCCAAAGCGAGGATGTCGTCATCCTCGGCGGCGGCTTCATCGGCCTCGAGATCGCCGCCACGCTCAGGGCGGCAGGGCGCAATGTCACCGTCGTCGAAGCCGTCGACCGGCTGCTCGGGCGGGCGGTGGCGCCGGTCATCGCCAGTCATGTCAGGCAGCGCCTGGAAGCGATCGGCGTGCGGATTCTTACCGGCACCACCGTTGCCGGCCTGGAAGGCGAAGGCGGCCGTGTCTCGGCCGCGATCACATCCGGCGGCGAAAGGCTGCCGGCGCAGATGGTCATCATCGGCATCGGCGTGGTGCCGAATGTCGAACTGGCCGAGTCCGCCGGCATCGCGATCGCCAACGGCATCCGCGTCGACCAGCAGATGCGCAGCTCGGTACCGGATATCCTCGCCATCGGCGACGCCGCCTCCTACCGGCACTGGTTCACCGGCGCCGATGTGCGGCTGGAATCGGTGCAGAACGCCACCGACCAGGCGCGGCTTGCCGCGCGCACCATCCTTAACCACGCGGACGCCTATTCGGCAGTACCCTGGTTCTGGTCGGATATCGGCGACATGAAGCTGCAGATGGTCGGGCTGACCTCGGGCGGCGACAGCCATGTGGTGCTGGGCGACCTGGCCGAGAACAAGTTCTCGATCTACCACTATGCGGGCAGCCGGCTGCTCGGCATCGAATCCGTCAACCGCCCCGGCGACCATATGCTTGGCCGCAAGATGCTCGGCGCCGGCTTCTCGCCGACGCCGCAGGCCGTTGCCGGCGGGCCCGATGCGCTGAAGGCGGCGCTTGCCGCCTTCCAGGAGGAGCCCGCCAGGGCTGCAGGCTAGACGCTCCAACCTCTCCCCGTGGAAGGGTCGCTGCGAAGCGACGGGGGGCATCAGCCCCACCCGGACCTTCGGTCCGACCTCCCCACAAGGGGGAGGCAGGGTTGGCGCTACGCGGCGCGCGCCTCGCGGATCGAGCTTTCCAGAATGTCGAGCGCCTCGTTCATGACGCTATCCTGGATGGTGATCGGCGACAGGAAGCGGATGACGTTGCCGTAGACGCCGCAGGTGAGCAGGATCAGGCCCTTGTCGAGCGCCTTGAGGCGCACCGCATTGGCCATTTCGGCCGAAGGCAGGCCCTTTTTCACATCGTTGAACTCGACCGCGTTCATGAAGCCGGGCCCCCTGATGTCGACGATCTCCGGCACGTCCTCGCGGATCGACTGCAGCCGCTGCTTCAGCCTGCTGCCCAGCGCATTGGCGCGGTCGCAAAGCTTTTCCTCCTCGATGACGTCGAGCACGGCGTTGGCGGCGGCGACGCCGATCGGGCTGCCGCCATAGGTGCCGCCGAGTCCGCCGGGGCCGGGCGCATCCATGATTTCGGCGCGTCCGGTGACCGCCGACAGCGGGAAACCGCCGGCCAGGCTCTTGGCCATCGTGGTGATATCGGGCGCCACCTCATGATGGTCCATGGCGAACATCTTGCCGGTACGGGCAAAACCGGTCTGCACCTCGTCGGCGATCAGCAAAATGCCGTGCTGGTCGCAGACCTTGCGCAGCGCGGTCATGAAATCACGGGGCGCCTCGTAGAAACCGCCCTCGCCCTGCACCGGCTCGACGATGATGGCGGCAACGCGGGCGGGATCGACATCGGCCTTGAACAGCCTGTCGAGGGCGGCGAGCGAATCGGCGACCGTGACGCCATGCAGCGCCACCGGGAACGGCGCGTGGAAGACATCGGCCGGCATGGCGCCGAAGCCGACCTTGTAGGGCACCACCTTGCCGGTCAGCGCCATGCCCATGAAGGTGCGGCCGTGGAAGCCGCCGGAAAAGGCGATGACGGCCGGGCGGCCAGTGGCGTTGCGGGCGATCTTGACCGCATTCTCGACCGCCTCGGCGCCAGTGGTGACGAAGATCGTCTTCTTGTCGAACTTGCCGGGCAGCAGGCCGTTCAGTCGTTCGGCCAGCCTGACATAGCTCTCATAGGGCACGACCTGGTGGCAGGTGTGAGTGAAGCGGTCGAGCTGCGCCTTGACCGCCTCGATCACCTTGGGGTGGCGGTGGCCGGTGTTGACGACGGCGATGCCGGACGCGAAGTCGATGTAGCGGCGTCCCTCGACATCCCAGATTTCCGAGTTCTCGGCGCGATCGGCATAGATCTGCGTGGTCATGCCGACGCCGCGCGAGATCGACTGGTTCTTGCGTTCGGAAATGGCTGAATTTTTCATCTCATCCCTCATCGGGCCATCCCTCGTCGAGACTAGGCCCGTTCTCGTTTGATGCCGTTGGCACCCGTTCTCGCCTTATTTAGCGTTTTCCTCAAGTCGGCACCATCGCCGGGCAATTGGGCCTGCTCGGCACGGTCGCTTGAACATAACCAGTCCGCCCCTGCGGCAGGACAGAGGTTTTCTTTTTTCGGAGATCGACTATCCTCGCGATCGTCCGCGGCGCCTGCCGTACCGGAGCGGCCCGCGCGGTTGAGGGAACCATGAGCAGGAACGCGACGCCTTCCGTCCGGCCGCTTCCGGTCAACGCCTTAAAACTGTTTTCTTTTCCTGGTTCCACGATGCTCGCCTGCGCCCTGGCGGCGCTGTCGCTCGCTGGGTGCCAGAAGCAGGAGGCAGCGGCAAAGAAATTGCCGATCATGGTGCGCGCCGAAACGGTCAGGATCGCCGACTACGCGCCACGCACCTCGCTGACCGGCGTGATCGCCGCGCGCACGCTGAACAACCTGTCTTTCCGGGTCGGCGGCCGGATCGCCGAGCGGCTCGTCGACGTCGGCCAGCATGTCGACAAGGACGCGGTGCTGGCCCGCATCGATCCGCAGGAGCAGGAATCCGACCTGCGCTCGGCGCAGGCCGATCTCGATGCCGCGCAGGCGCAGTTGACGCAGGCAGCCGCCGCCTTCGAGCGCCAGAAGACCTTGCTCGGCCAGGGTTTCACGACGCGGCGCGACTATGACACGGCCGACCAGACGCTGAAGGTGGCGCAAGGCAGCGTCGATGCCGCGCAGAGCGCCTTCGCGAATGCCAAGGAGAACCTGTCCTTCACCGAGCTCAAGGCCGGCGCGGCGGGCTTCATCACCGCCCGCCAGGTCGAAGCCGGGCAAGTGGTGCAGGCGGCGCAGACCGTCTTCACCATCGCCGAGGACGGCGATCGCGACGCGGTGTTCAACGTCCAGGAAACGCTGGTCGCGCGGACGCCGCAAACGCCGGCGGTGACGATCACGCTGTTGTCCGACCCGCAGGTCAGGGCGATCGGCAAGGTGCGCGAGATCTCGCCGGCGGTCGATCCGGCCTCGGGATCGATACGGGTCAAGGTCGCGATTCCCGACACGCCCGCCGCCATGCCGCTGGGCGCGGCCGTGATCGGCTCGGCCAGCGCCAAGCCGATCAAGGCGATCCTGCTGCCCTGGCAGGCGCTGACCTCGACCGACGGCAAGCCGGCGGTCTGGGTGGTAGACCCATCGACCAAGGCGGCGACGACGACGCCGGTCGAGGTGCTGGCCTTCGATTCCGGTGTGGTCGTCATCAGCAGAGGGCTTGAGGCAGGCCAGAGTGTCGTCACCAATGGCGGCCAGCTGCTCAGCCCCGGACAGGCGATCGAGATCGCGGGAGCAGGCCAATGAAGCGGCTGCCGCCCGTGCTTGTGCCCGTCCTGCTGTCGCTTGCGCCGCTCGCCGGCTGCTCGCAATCGGAAGACAAGCCGCCCGAGATCATCCGGCCAGTGCTGTCGGTGGTGATCGAGCCGCGCACCATCCAGACCTTCGGCTTCGCCGGCTCGATCGAGCCGCAAGTCAGCGCCGACCTCTCCTTCCGCCTGCTCGGCCGCGTCGTCGCCCGCGACGTCAAGGTCGGTGACATCGTCACCAAGGGCACGACGATCGCAGCCCTCGACCCGACGGCGCTGGAGCTTGCGGTGCAGGCGGCCAAGGCCGAGCTTTCCAACGCCGAGGCGCAGTTCGCCAACGCCGCCGCCAGCGAGGAGCGCCAGCGCCAGCTGCTGGCCGCCGCCAACACCTCGCAGGCCGTCTTCGATGCCGCCCAGCAGGCGCGCAAAGCGGCCGAGGCCGGCGTCGAGCGGGCCAAGGCCTCGCTTGCCAAATCGCAGGAGCAGCTCGGCTATGCGCGCCTGTTCTCGGATTTCGACGGTGTCGTCACCGCCGTCGGCGCCGAGGTCGGCCAGACCGTGTCGCCGGGCCAGACGGTGGTCACCGTGGCGCGCTCGGACCTGCGCGAAGCGGTGGTCGACATCCCCGACCAGCTGACCGGCGACCTCGCCGCCGGCACGCCGTTCGAGGTCATCCTGCAATCGCTGCCGACCATCCAGACCGAAGCCAAGCTGCGCGAAATGGCGCCGCAGGCCGAGGGC
>NZ_RZOF01000429.1:0-4770 GCF_003998955.1 Mesorhizobium sp. M4B.F.Ca.ET.017.02.2.1
GGGCTGGACCGACGCGCTGCGCAAAGCCTTCCCGAAGCAGACGCTCTACACATTCTGGGATTACCGCCGCAACCGCTGGCCCCGGGACGCCGGCTTGCGGCTCGACCATATCCTGTTGTCGAAGAAGCTCGCCCGCAACCTGAAGGCGGCCGGCATCGACCGGGATGTGCGCGGGCAGGACGACGCCAGCGATCATGCGCCGGTGTGGGTGGAGGTGGAGAGCTGACCTCGCGGCGGCCGCGATCCTTCGCGCCCCCCCTGTGCAGCCACCACATCGCAAGCTAGGGTGCCGCAATCATCCCCGCCGAGGCTCCTACTTGCCCAGCCTGACCGTCGTCATCTCCTGTATCCTTCTCGCTGCCGCAGTGTTGCTTGCCTTTCTCGTCTGGCAGGCGCGCGAGCGCCGGCGGATGCGGCGCCGGGCCGATCCCAGTCGTGACTACGCGGTGCGCTCGACCTGGCAGGCCGCCGGCGGCAAGCTCAACTTCTCCTCTTATGTCTACATGGATGTCGATGGCGACGGGGTCTATGGCCTCGCCGACCGGCCGATGGCCGGCATCATGGTGCGGCTTTACGACGAGCGCGGCGGCTTCATCGCCGCAGCGCGTACAAACCCCGCCGGCTTCGCCAATTTCCCGATGTCGTCCAGGCGCCGCCGGGCCAGGATCCGCGCGGCCGGCACCTACCGCTTCTCGGTCTCGGTGCCGCCCGGCTGGCGCGCCAGCAGCGCCAACGAGAACCAGTCGATACGCCTGCGGGAGGCGCCCGGCTCCGTGGCTGGCCTCGTCGGAGAGGACTTGCCGAAACCGGTCGGCCTTGCGCCCGGGCGGTTCCTGAACGGCAGAGTCCCGGCCGCCATAGAGGCGACGCTAGCGGTGATGGACAAAGGCCAGGTCCTTGAAAGCCGAACACTTGCTCCCGGCGCAGGCTTCCGCTTCGCGCTTGCCGGCGAGGCTGATGCGATTGTGGTGACGGGCGGCGGTCTCGACCGGCAGCTAGCGCTGTCAGCCTATCCGACCGATCTTGGCCTGCTCACGCCCACCGCCATCGCGCCTGGTGCGGCACTCAGCACCATCGGCTTCGACGACATCACCACGCGCGGCCTGCGCAAGGTTCCCATGGGCCATGCCGGGCTTTCCTGGCGCAATATCAACGCCATGGCGAGCGACAACACCAAGAACAGCGAGGGCTACGTCAACGGCAATGTCTCGGGCGATTACATTGCCTATACGAGCAGCGGCCATCAGGCGGAATTCGGCCGGCAACAGCCCTTCGGCCTGCATTCGATGATGCTGACCGCAGCCTGGCTGGCGTCGGAGGGGGAGACGGCGCTGGTCGAAAGCTGGCTGGGCGACGCGTTGATCGCCAGCGACGAGATCACGCTGTCGGCGCTGACACCGTGCCACTACGCGCCGATGCTCAAGGCCGTAACGCGTGTTCGTCTGTCGACGAAACACCATTGGCAGCTTGTGGTGGATGACCTGGTGCTGGTCCTCTAGGGAGCAATTCCAGGAAAAGTGCGTAGCGGTTTTCCGTCCGGAATTGCGGCAAACAATCTTTAGAGGCCGGCGAGGGATCAGATCAGGTTGTTCGAACCCGCGCCATTGGCGGTGATCGCCGAAAGCCTGTCCTTCTTGACGAGCACGGGCTTCACGTAGGTTTTCTTCATGCTCTAATCCTCGAAATGTGCCGGGACGGATAGTGTCGGCGTATGATTTGGCGCACTCATGCCGGGATCAGCCTGCCGGCCCTATCGGGCCGGAGCCGCCATTGCCCGCCGTCACCGCCGACAGCCTGTCTTTCTTGACCAGCATCGGCTTCTCATAAATCTTCTTCATGCCCACACTCTCCAATATCCGGAGCCACCTCTCGAAAGGCCGACAGTGCTCGCTTACCGACGAACACTGTCACTAGCCAGCGCTCTTGCTGGGTGGATCAGCCTGGGATCGGCGTGGAACCGCCGTTGCCCGCCGTCACTGCCGAAAGCCGGTCCTTCTTGACCAGCATCGGCTTCTCATAGGTCTTCTTCATTTCATGGCCTCCGACATTCCAACTGCATAATGTCAAATTGGGCTACGCCACGATGTTCGAGGCGCTAGCCGGCTGAAATCATTGGGGGATGGGGGTGGAACCGCCGTTGCCCGCCGTCACCGCCGAAAGCCTGTCCTTCTTGAGCAGGACCGGCTTTTCATAGGTCTTCTTCATATCCAACTCTCCATTAATCGCGGTCGGATGATGTCAGACTCTCGTCCCCTGTCAACCTGAAGGCCCGATGTTGCCGTCTATTCTTGGGGAATCCGGCGTTTCTTCTGTCGTTATCCCAGTTGCGTTGCATCAAAGACACTCCGTGAACCCGGATAGTCACGTGGGGCACTGTTCTGCCGAGCGGATGCACGGATCACAATTTTAATCCTGCACGTGTGATTTCCGACACTTAGCCTGCGCGGAAAGCTGGGCTAGGATGTCGACATGGTCTTCTCCATACGCGGGAGAGGGTGGCCGGGGGGCATCATATGAACAGATCGACGGACAGGTTGCTCTCGCTTCCCTTGTTGGCGGCGGCCATCGCCTGCGTCATGCATGCCTGGCCGTTTCTGGCCACCGGGCATCCGCTGGCCGATTCCGCCTCGATGCGGCTGACCGGCTTCCTGGTGGCGGCGCTCGCTCTGGTGGTCGGCGCGTTGCTGTTCCTCGCCGGCCTTCTGCCGGGACGGCCGGCGCATCAGGCCGGAGCGCCACTGTTCGGCCGTGCGGCGGAGGTGCAGGAGCTCGGCCGGCCGCATCTCAGGCGCTTCTTCCAGGTCCTGCCGGCGGTCACTGTGCTGGCGCTGCTCGCCGACCAGCCTTGGCGGGGCGGCGAGGCGGCGAACGAACCGAAGGTCGGACAGGATGTCGTCAGCGCGCCGCCGGCCCTCGCAACGCCGCCGGCGGAGCTGGCTCTAGCGCCCGCGCCACCGGAGCAGGCGGTAAAGACGCCGCCTGCGGCTGAGCCAGCGCCGGCAAGTCCGGCCGTGCCGGCTTCGCCGCCTGCCGCGCCTGCCGAGCCGCCGAAGACCGTGCTGGCGCCTCCCGCCGCGCCACCCGAGGCTCCTTCGCCACCGCAACTGGCACCGCCACCCGCGACGGCCTCACCGCCCGAGACCGTCGCTCCGCTGCCGCCCGCGCCGCCGCCGCTGCCGACCCAGGCTGAGGGCCACCGCGACGCCGTCGTCTGGCTGGCGGTCTCGCAAGACGGGCGCGAGGTGATGAGCGCCAGCACCGACCGCATGATCAAGCTCTGGGACATCGACGGCAAGCGGCTGATCCGCAATCTGGGTGAGCACAAGGACATGGCGCGCACGGCGCTGTTCATGCCCGACGGCAAGACGGCGCTGACCGCTGGCGACGACGGCGAGATCGTGCTGCGCCAGCTTGCCGACGGCGCCGTGCTGCACGTCTTTTCCGCCGGCCAGAACGGCGGCGTCAGGAACATGGCGATCAGCCCCGACGGCAAGCTGGCCGTCAGCGGCCACGACACTGGCGCCGTCATCGTCTGGGATCTCGAGAAGGGCGACGTGCTGCACGTGCTGCCCGGCCATGACTGGTCGGTGAGCTCGGTCGCCGTCTCGCCCGACGGCACGAAAGCCCTGTCGGGCAGCATCGATGGCGAGCTGAAACTCTGGGACATCGTTTCGGGCAAGCAGCTGCGCAGCTGGCACGGGCACGAACAGGTCGCCTATGGCGCCCTCTTCACCGCCGACGGGCACCATGCGATCACTGGCAGCGGCGACTATACGATCAAGCTCTGGGACCTCGACAGCTTCAGGGAAGTGCGCCGCTTCGAAGGCCATTCCGGCACCGTCTATGAGATCGCGCTGTCCGCCGACGGCAAGCGGCTGGCATCGGTCTCGCTCGACGGCACGGCGCGGATCTGGGACATGGACACCGGCAATCAGATCGCCGAGTTCGACCCCGGCACCGGCCCGATCTATGCGGTCGCCTTCGCCGCGGACGGCACGCTGCTGACCGGCGGCTACGACCGCACCATCCGCGACTGGCCGGCAGCCGGCGGGGAGGGGGTGGTGCTGTTTGCGGGGGCGCCGCAGGAGTGAGGCTTTGCTGCTCGGCGCCTAGGCACCCCCCTCTGGCCTGCCGGCCATCTCCCCCGCAAGGGGGGAGATCGGCAGTGCTGGCGGCGGCGCCTTTCTTGCAACGTAGGTGATTGGCGAAAGCATGGCGACATCCGATCTCCCCCCTTTTGCGGGGGAGATGCCCGGCAGGGCAGAGGGGGGTGTGACGGAACGCGACCTGCAAATGTATGCCTGCTATGCAGCAATGAACATGACGAGCCGCAATTCACCCATGACCGACCTCCACCTCGTCGAAGCCTCGATCGCCGACCTGCGCCGCGCGCTGGAGGAAGGGACCGTCACCAGTGTCGAACTGGTGGGCGCCTACTTGCGGCGCATCGCGCATTACGACCGCCATGGCATCGCGCTCAACGCCGTGCCGGTGCTCAATCCCGACATGTTCGCGGAGGCGGAGGCTTCCGACCGGCGGCGGCGCGAGGGCAAGACACTCGGGCCGCTCGACGGCATCCCCTACACCGCCAAGGACAGCTACAAGGTGAGGGGGCTGACGGTGGCCGCCGGCTCGCCTGCCTTCGAGCATCTCGTCGCCAATGAGGACGCCTTCACCATAGCGCGCCTGCGCGCCGGCGGCGCGGTTCTGATCGGGCTCACCAACATGCCGCCGATGGCCAATGGCGGCATGCAGCGCGGCGTCTACGGC
>NZ_RZOF01000042.1:0-28365 GCF_003998955.1 Mesorhizobium sp. M4B.F.Ca.ET.017.02.2.1
CCTTCTGGAGCGGCTCGAAGCCAAGCTCGAGCAATATCCCGATCAGTTGACGCGGGCCTGCGTCGAACTCGCCAAGGACTGGCGCACCGACCGCTACCTGCGCCGGCTGGAAGCCATGATGCTGGTTGCCGACAAATCGGTCTCGCTGGCGTTGACCGGCACCGGCGACGTGCTCGAGCCCGAACATGGCGTCATGGCCATCGGCTCCGGCGGCAACTACGCGCTGGCCGCCGCCCGCGCGCTGATGGACACCGACAAGGACGCCGAGGAGATCGCCCGCAAGGCGATGCAGATCGCGGCCGACATCTGCGTCTACACCAACAGCAATTTTGTCGTCGAAACGCTCGATGCCGCCTGAGGCAATCGACCATGATCCCGAAAAGTGGGACCCGGTTTTCGGATAAGATCATGGCCAATCAAGAGCACAGCTACGATTTTCGGCCGGTGACCGAAAAAGACCTGCCGATGATCGCCGGCTGGCTGGCCGAGCCGCATGTCGCCGAATGGTGGGACGATCCGCAAAAAGAGATCGCCGAGATCCGCGAGCACATCGACTCGGTTTCGGTCGAGCCGCTGATCGTCGAGCTCGACGGCAGCCCGATCGCCTATCTGCAGAGCTACGATCCGCATCTGGAGGACGATCATCCCTATGCCGACCAGCCGTTCGGCACGCTGGGCATCGACCTGTCGATCGGTCGGGCCGAGCTGGTCGGCGTCGGCCACGGCTCGGCCATCGTGCGGCAGTTCGTCGAGCAGCTTTTCGAGGAAGGGGCGCCGCGCGTCATCATCGATCCGCATCCGGACAATGGCCGCGCCATTCGCGCCTATGAGAAGGCCGGCTTCAGGGCCATCGGCCGCAGACAATCGCAATATGGGGACGTCGTGCTGATGGCCGTCGATGCGGCCGGCACGGAAGAGGGGGGCTGACCAAATGAACGCGACGGGCGACGACAACAGCTATTCGGCCTATGAGGACAGCTGGCGCATGGGGCTGCTGCTCGTGCTGGCTTTGCTCATCTTCCAGGCCGGCGCGCTTTACGGCATGGGCCATCCTCCGATCTGCACCTGCGGCTACGTGAAACTCTGGCACGGCGTGGTGCTGAGCTCGGAAAACTCGCAGCACATTTCCGACTGGTACACGCCCTCGCACATCATCCATGGCTTCCTGTTCTACGCGCTGGCGCGCTTTCTCTTTCCGCGCTCGCCGATCGGGCTCAGGCTCGCCTTCGCCGTCCTCATCGAAGGCGGCTGGGAACTGCTCGAGAACAGCCCTTTCATCATCGAGCGCTACCGCGCCGGCACGATCTCGCTCGATTATTACGGCGACTCGATCATCAATTCGGTGTCCGACACGCTGGCCATGGTTCTGGGATTTGTGATGGCGCGAAAGCTTCCTATATGGGTGGTCGTCGCCCTCGCCCTCATCTTCGAGCTCGGCACTGGCTACATCATCCGGGACAATCTGACGCTCAACGTGATCATGCTGCTGCATCCGTTCGAGTCCATCAAGCAGTGGCAAAGTGGAATTTAGTGACATGAGCACATTCTCCCCCCGCGAAATCGTTTCGGAACTCGACCGCTTCATCATCGGCCAGAAGGACGCCAAGCGCGCCGTGGCCATTGCGCTGCGCAACCGCTGGCGCCGCCAGCAGTTGCAAGGCCAGATGCGCGAGGAGGTGATGCCGAAGAACATCCTGATGATCGGCCCGACCGGCGTCGGCAAGACCGAGATCTCGCGCCGCCTGGCTCGCCTCGCCGGCGCGCCCTTCGTCAAGGTCGAGGCGACCAAGTTCACCGAGGTCGGCTATGTCGGCCGCGACGTCGAGCAGATCGTGCGCGACCTGGTCGAGGTCGCCATCGGCCTGGCGCGCGAGAAGATGCGCGAGGACGTCGCGGCGCGCGCCCAGATCAATGCCGAGGAACGCGTGCTGGAGGCCCTGGTCGGCAAGACGGCGAGCCCGGCCACGCGCGATAGTTTCCGCAAGAAGCTGCGCGAGGGCGAGCTCGACGACAAGGAGATCGAGATCGAAGTCGCCGACACCGGCACCGGCGGCATGCCCGGCTTCGAGATACCCGGCATGCCGGGCGGCAATATCGGCGTGCTCAACATCAACGATATGCTGTCGAAGGCGATGGGCGGCCGCAAGACCAAGAGCCGCAAGACCACGGTGCGCGATTCCTACGCGCTGCTGGTCAACGACGAGTCCGACAAGCTGCTCGACCAGGACGAGGTGATCCGCCGGGCGCTCGACGCGACGGAAAATGACGGCATCGTCTTCCTCGACGAGATCGACAAGATCGCCGCCAGGTCAGACATTTCGGGCGGCCCGTCGCGCGAAGGCGTGCAGCGCGACCTGCTGCCGCTGGTCGAAGGCACGACGGTCGCGACGAAGTACGGCCCGGTAAAGACCGACCATATCCTGTTCATCGCCTCCGGCGCCTTCCATGTGTCGAAGCCGTCCGACCTTTTGCCGGAACTGCAGGGCCGCCTGCCGATCCGCGTCGAGCTGCGCGCGCTGGAGAAGGAGGACTTCGTCCGCATCCTCACCGAGACCGAGGCGAGCCTGATCAAGCAGTATGTCGCGCTGATGAAGACGGAAGGGGTCGAGCTGACCTTCACCGACGATGCCATCGATTCGCTGGCCGGCATTGCCGTCGATCTCAACGCCAGCGTCGAGAATATCGGCGCACGCCGCCTGCAGACGGTGATGGAGCGGGTGCTCGACGAGATCTCCTACGACGCGCCGGACCGCAACGGCACAACCGTCACCATCGACGCCGCCTATGTGCAAAAGCATGTCGGCGACCTCTCGAGGAACACGGATTTGTCCAGATTCATCCTGTAAATGCATGTCGCCCAAAAGTGCGCAGCGGTTTTGGGACAACGATATGCATCAGCAAGGAACCCGATGCTGGGCAGGGTTCCGGCTTCGGGCGGGCCGGTAAGGCTTGCCCGGTGCGGCGGGCGGGGTGTGGCCAAATGGAAGCAACCGGCCGGCTTTCGCCCCGGCGGCAGGCGGGCTTCTCTCGACTCTCCCTCCTGCTTTACCTAGTTTGCCCGGCGACTCGGGCGTGCCCCAGACTGGCGAGCGGTTTGGGAGGCGCATGGAAGACAACACTTAAGGCGCGTTGCCGGATCGCTCCGGCCGTGCGCCTTGACGGGCGGCGGCGTATGAAAAAACGGCTTCTTCTCCTTCTCGGCCTGGCTATGGCGGCGGCTGTTTCTATTGCCGACGCGCGGACCCTGGTGCCGCCGGGAAACCGCAACGCGGTCCAGCCCGACATACCGGGCGCCTCCAGCCGGCGCACACAAGCCACCAACACCACCTTCCAGGCCAAGTACCGCAAGGTCTACGCGCTGCTGAAGAGCGACGCCGATCTGCGCGCCAAGATCAGCAAGGAGGCCGCCGCCTACGGCATCGACCCGATGCACATCGTCGGCGCCATCGTCGGCGAGCATACCTACAATGTCGACGCCTACGACCGGCTGCAGACCTATTACGTCAAGGCGATCTCCTACCTGTCGAGCAAGCTCTCCTTCGCCTATGACGGCGAGGACATCAGCGATTTCGTCCAGCGCCCCGAATTCAAGAAATGCGCCGGCATGACCGACAGCTACGATCTGTGGGAGTGCCGCGAGCAGGTCTGGAACCATTCTTTCCGCGGCAAAAGCGTTGGCGGCACAAGCTTCCCCAACGACCGGTTCGGCGCCACCTTCTTCCAGCCCTACTATGCCGGCCAGACCTTCGGCCTCGGCCAGCTCAATCCGCTGACCGCGCTGCAGATGAGCGATCTCGTGCACAAGGTTTCCGGACTGCCGAAGCTCGACGTCGGCGATCCGAACACGGTCTACAAGACCATCATGGATCCGGACCTGACGCTGGCCTATGTCGCGGCGACGATCAGGACGTCGATCGATGCTTATAAGAACATTGCCGGCTTCGACATCTCCGACAATCCCGGGCTCACCGCAACGCTCTACAATGTCGGCAATCCCGAGCAGCGCGCCTCTGCCTTGAAGGCCGAGAACGACAAGCGCCGCGCTGCGGGCGAGCCGGAAAAGCTGCCCGAAGAAAACTATTACGGCTGGCTGGTCAACGACAAACTGGACGAGCTGAAGGCGCTGTTCTAGCGCCCTTTAGCCTTCCGCGTCGAGAAACGCCTCGAATTTGCGCAATTCCCCGGCGTCCGCCTCGACCATGTGGCGCGGTTCCGGATAGGCGCCCGACCGGATGTCGTCGGCATATTCGCTAAACGCGGCGATGCGCTCGTTCTGGATGCGGTCGAACTCCGCCGCGAGGTCGCGGTAACGCTTGGCGTGGCGCGGATAGCGGCCGCGATTGGTGCCGAGCACGTCTTCCGAGAACAGGTATTGCGCATCGCAGCCGGCGCCGGCGCCCATCGAGATCATGATCAGCGGCGTGCGCCGCGAGATCGCGCTGGCGACCTCGGCCGGCACCACCTCGATTTCGGCGGCGAAGGCGCCGGCCGCCTCGAGGTCCTTGACCTGTTTCCAGACGAAGGCGGCGCTTTCGGCGGTCTTGCCGACCGCCTTGAAGCCGCCGGTCCAGGTCGCATGCGCCGGGATCAGGCCGACATGGCCGCAGACCGGGATGTGCTCGTCGCGCAGGCGGCGGATCGTCTGCAGGCTGGCCGAGCAGTACATGGCGTCGGCGCTTGCGGCGCGCAGCTTCACAGCCATGCGCAGGATCTCGTCGGTGGTGGCGCCCATCTTCGCCTGCTCGTCGCCAGGAATGGCAAAGCAGGTCGGCGCGGCGTCGCGAAAGCGCGGATCGAAGATCAGCTCATAGGTGACCGAGATCATGTCGATGCCGGCGCGTTCGGCGGCTTCCGCCTCGTCCAGCGAGAATACTCGCAGCTTGGAGAGCTGCCGCTTGCCCTTCAGCGCTTGCAGGTCGGCGACCGTCGGTCTGCTGCGTGCCATCCTTTTGGTCTCCCTCATGCCGGCGAGATGCTTGCAGTTTCCCTAGGCCTCACGCCGCCAGCAGCGATTTCAGCTTGACCGTTTGCGAGCCGAGCGCCTCGGATCCCGGCGCCGCGCGCTTGGCGATCAGCATCTCCGCCAGGCGGATGTCGCGCGCCACCGCATTGCCCGGACCGATGCCGCTGGCGGCGACCAGCCGTCCGTCCTCGGCCAGGTGGAACAGGATGAACGCGCCGTCGTCGAGATCGCGCCGCACCATGCTCCTGCCCTCGTCGGAAAGCCCGGCGATCTGCAGCGTTAGTCCATACTGATCCGACCAGAACCACGGCACCGCCGCATGCGCCTCGCCGGCGCCGAGCATGTTTTTCGCCGCCAGCGCGCCCTGCTCCTGCGCGTTGCGCCAGGCTTCCAGCCGCACGCGGCGGCCGCCATAGGCGGCAAGCGGGAACGAGCAGCAGTCGCCGGCGGCGAAGATGTCGGGGTCGGCGGTCCGCAGCTCGGCGTCGACAGCGATGCCATTGTCGACCGCCAGCCCGGCTTCCGCGGCAAGCCCGGTCACCGGCACGGCGCCGATGCCGATCACCGCCAGGTCGGCGACGATTTGCTGTCCGCCGGTAAGGCTGATGCGCACCTCTTTGCCGTCATCGGCGATCGCTTCGATGCCCTGGCCGGCGAGGATGGTCACGCTTTCGGCCTCATGCGCCTTGTGGATCACCGCTGCGATCTCGGCCGGCACGCCGCGCATCAGGATGCGCGGCTGCGCCTCGATGACGGTGACGGTGGCGCCGAGCTTGCGCGACGAAGCGGCGAGTTCGAGGCCGATGAAACCGCCGCCGATGATGGCTACGCGGTTCTTCGGATTGAGATGCGCGCGAATGGCGAGCGCATCGTTGAAGGTCCTCAAATAGACGCAGCGTTCGCCCAGCCCCGGCATCGGCAGCTTGCGCGGCAGCGAGCCGGTCGCCAGCAAAAGCTTGTCGTAGCGCAGCGAGGAACCGTCCGACAGGCGCACGAGACGCTCTGCGCGGTCGATCGCCACGGCGCGGACCGAATGGATATGCCGGATCGAGCGTTCGGCCAGCACCGCGTCGCTGGTGATCGATTTGATCGCCGGCGCCGGGCCGGTCATCGCCTCTTTCGACAGCGGCGGCCGCTCATAGGGCAGATGCGGTTCGTCGCCAACCAGCGTCACCGGGCCCTCGTAACCCAGGTCGCGCAGCGTCAGCGCCGCCCGTCCGCCGCATTCGCCGGCGCCGATGATCACCATTCCCGCGTGCATTTCCCTCACCCGATCTGAATGAGGACTTTGCCGGCGTCGACCTTGACCGGATAGGTCCTGAGGTTGACGCAGACCGGCGCGCCCTTGGCCGCCCCGGTCTTGTAGTTGAAGCGGCCATTGTGCTTCGGGCATTCGATGATGTCGTCCATGACCAGGCCGTCGGCCAGGTGCACCTTCTCATGCGAGCAGAGCCCATCGGTGGCGAAATACTCGTCGTCGGGGCTGCGGTAGATGGCGAAGGTGCGGCCGCCATGGTCGAACCGCTTCACGTCTTCCTCGTCGATGTCATCGGCCTTGCAGGCCTCGATCCAGTCGCTCATCGATCTCTCCGATACTCTGCCTGGCGCCCGCCATTGCATGGCGCCCACTTGTCTGCGGCTTGGCGCTTTAGGGCGATCTCACTCGGCCGCGGCGGCGGCCTTGTCGTTGTGCAATTCCTCGCGATAGGGCCGGGCGGTCGGCGGCAGCTCGCGCTTGAGGAAATAGTCCTCGTTGCGCAGCTGGCGCAGGAAGGCCGGGATCACTTCGCGGTAGCCGGCCAGGATCGACGGCGTCGGCGCCGGCAGGTCGTGCTTGATCAGCTCGTGCAGCCTGGGCAGCGCGTGATAGGGCACCATCGGGAACATGTGGTGCTCCACATGGTAGTTCATGTTCCAGTAGATGAACCGGCTGATCGGGTTCATGTAGACGGTGCGGCTGTTCAGCCGGTAGTCGATGACGTTGTCGGCCAGCCCGCCATGCTGCAGGATGCCGGTCAGCACATGGTGCCAGGCGCCATAGAGACGGGGCAGGCCGACCAGCATCAGCGGCAGGAACGAGCCCGTGTAGAGCGCCAGCGCGATCGTCGCCGCGTAGATCGCCAGCCAGATGCGCGCGATCAGGATCGCCCTTGGCACCTCCTGCTCGGGAACATAGGTCCTTTCCTCGGCGTTGATGATGCCGGCTGAATGACGGACCATGTCCTTCATCGCATGCCAGCCGTCGAGGACGCCGACGAAGGCGAGGACGACGCGGATGAGGTCCGGCGGCCGCATGATGGCGATTTCCGGGTCGCGGCCGACGATGATGGTGTCGGTGTGGTGGCGCGTATGGCTCCAGCGCCAGGTCACCGGATTGCGCATGATCATGAAGCAGGCGAGCTGATAGACCGCGTCGTTCATCCACTGGGTGCGGAAAGCGGTGCCATGGCCGCATTCGTGCCAGCGCGAGTCGGTCGACGAGCCGTAGAGCGTGCCGTAGACGAAGAAGAACGGCACGCACCACCACGTGCCCCAGAACCAGGCGCCGCCGGCGCCGCTGACGACCAGGGCGCCGAGCCAGATGATGGTATCGCGCAGCGCCGGTCCGTCGGAACGCTGCATCAGCTCCTTCATCTGCTTGCGGGGAACTTCGGTGTGGTACCACTCGGCCGCCGCCAGCCCGTTGTCGACGGCCAGCTGCGTGTCGCGGCCCACCAGGCTGTAATCGCGTCGCGACGGCGTCGCGGACAATGCTTCCGCCATTCCGGGGTCCTCCACCACGCCTCACGGATCTCCTGCCGGCCAATGCCGAGCCTGGGATCGCAGGCGTCGAAATTCAAAATAGCGGCAACAAATGATAGGATCAACATCATGAAGATAGTTTCTATCATTTTCCATCAGGCTGGTGTAGGAAGGGAGGCTATCGGAGGACCATCATGGCGAAACGGCCGACCATCACCGATCTGGCGCGCATTTCCGGGGTCAGCGTCGCCACCGTCGACCGCGTGCTCAACAACCGCTTGCCGGTTCGCGAGGAGACCGCGCGCCGCGTCTACGAAGCGGCGACCGATATCGGCTACCACGCGGCTGGGCTGATCCGGCAGCGCATGCGCCAGGAATTGCCGGAATATCGCCTCGGCTTCCTGTTGCTCAGGCGCGAGGACTTTTTCTACGGCGAGTTCGCCCGCGAGCTCGAACTGGCGGTCGCGCAGTCGCAGCGTTTTCGCGGCACCGCGGCGGTAGACTTCACCAGTTCGCTGGTGCCGGACGAGATCGCCGCGGAGATGCGCAGGCTGGCGACCAGATCGAGGGCCGTCGCCCTGGTCGGGCCCGATCACCCGACATTGACCGCCGCCGTCGAGGCGCTGAAGGCGAGGGGCCTGCCGGTCTTTTCGCTGCTCTCCGATTTTGCCTCCGGCATCCGCGAGGGCTATGTCGGGCTCGACAACCGCAAGGTCGGCCGCACCGCCGCCTGGATGATCGCCAAGGCGGCGAGGAAGCCCGGCAAGGTCGCCCTTTTCGTCGGCAGCCACCGCTTCCACGGTCATGAACTGCGCGAGATCGGCTTCCGCTCCTTCTTCCGCGAGCATGCGCCGGAGTTCACCGTGCTGGAGACGCTGGTCAATCTCGAGGCAAACCAGGTCACTCACGACGCGATGATCGACCTCCTGGCGCGGCATCCCGATCTCGCCGGCTGCTATGTCGCCGGCGGCGGCATGGAAGGCGCGGTCTCGGGCCTGCGGGAAGCGCGGCCGAAGCAGATGCCGGCGGTCGTCTGCAATGAGATCACGCCCGTGTCGCGCGCCGCGCTTGCCGACAACATATTGACCATGGTGATCTCCACTCCGCTCGCCGCGCTCTGCCGCGAACTTGTCGACCTGATGGCGCATGCCATCGAGGCCGGCGCCGCCAACGCGCCGGGCCAGACCTTCCTGCCCTTCGACATCTATTTGCCGGAAAACATCTAGCCGGGGCCGGCTATCCGCCCGCCGGCGCGGGCAGCCGCGGCAAATGATAGAATCTATCAGACGGGACCGAAAATCCGGCGCTCGGCTTTCGATTCGCCCTTGACGCCTTCGCCAGAAATGGAATAAATATTTCATGAACTAGGCATTTTGGTTCTTTCGTTCCGGAACATCTGTTTCAAACACAGGACTTGGCGTTCCATCACGCGGGAGGCGCCCTCCGGAATCGAGATGGCAAGCGGGAGAGATTCCTCGGGAGATCGGGGATTCCGGGCAAAAATCGGTGCAGCCGGACACCATGTGGAGGAGAAATACAATGAAGAAACTGCTTTTGGGCGTCGCTTTCGCGGCGCTGATGAGTTCGTCCGCCTTTGCCGCCAAGGTTGGCGTGTCGATGGCCAAGTTCGACGACAACTTCCTCACCGTGCTGCGCAACGGCATGATCGAGCAGGCCAAGGGCATGGACGGTGTCGAGCTGCAGGTCGAAGACGCGCAGAACGACGTCGCCAAGCAGCTCGACCAGATCAAGAACTTCGCCGCCTCGGGCGTCGACGCCATCATCGTCAACCCGGTCGACACCTCGGCCACGCAGGCGATGTCCGACGCGGCGGCCGCCGCCAAGATCCCGCTCGTCTACGTCAACCGCGAACCGGTCAACGTCGACTCGCTGCCCGAAAACCAGGCCTTCGTCGCCTCGAACGAAGCCGATTCCGGCACGCTCGAAACCAAGGAAGCCTGCCGCCTGTTCACCGAAGCCGGCAAGAAGGAGGCCAACGTCTACGTGATCATGGGCGAGCTTTCCAACCAGGCTGCGGTGCAGCGCACCAAGGACATCGAGGAAGTGATTGCCACGCCGGAGTGCAGCTTCATCAAGATCATCGACAAGCAGACCTCGAACTGGGACCGTGACCAGGCGCAGAACCTGATGACCAACTGGCTGTCGACCGGCAAGCCGTTCGACGGCGTCATCGCCAACAACGACGAAAGCGCCATCGGCGCCATCCAGGCAATGAAGGCCGCCAACATCGACATGAAGACGGTCGTCGTCGGCGGCGTCGATGCCACCCAGGACGCGCTCGCCGCGATGCAGGCCGGCGATCTCGACGTGACGGTGTTCCAGGACGCCGCCGGCCAGGGCGCCGGCGCGCTCGATGCCGCGCTCAAGCTGTCCAAGGGCGAGAAGGTCGAGCACAAGGTCTATGTGCCGTTCCAGCTCGTCACGCCGGCCAACATCGACAAGTTCCTGAAGAAGAACTGAGGCTGGCCGTTCACTAGCGCAGTTCCAAGGAAAAGCGTGAAACGGTTTTCCGCGCGAAATTGCGACAGAGAAATAGGGCGGCGCATCAGATCAGAACAACGGCGCCGCCCCTCGTTTCCTCCCGCCCGTGCGGGCGGGAGGGCGAATGCGGCCGACGGAGGAAAGAGACGTGGCACAGACATCCCATGGCGTTGGCGGGCTGACCTACGATGCTAAGAAGCGTGCATGGCCTGCCGAGTTCAACGTTTTCCTGGCGCTCGTCATCCTCGTCGGCGCTTTCGAGCTGATCGGCCGGGTCTTTCTCGGTGACAGCTTCCTGTTCAACACCCGCGACAATGTCGATGCCATCTTCAACGAGCAGCGCCTGCAGATCATCATCCTGCAGGTGTCGATCGTCGGCATCATCGCCATCGGCGTGACGCAGGTGATCATTTGCGGCGGCATCGACCTGTCCTCGGGCTCGGTCGTCGGCGCCACCGCGATGATCGCCATGAGCTTCGCCCAGGTGGCGACCGTCAACGGCAATCCCAACCCCAAGGCGATGTTCATCGACTATGGCTTGACCGACCTTCCGGTCATCGTGCCGGTGCTGGTCGCCATCGGCTGCGGCTTGATCGCCGGCCTGGTCAACGGCCT
Source organism: Mesorhizobium sp. M4B.F.Ca.ET.017.02.2.1 (assembly GCF_003998955.1). Taxonomy (NCBI): domain Bacteria; kingdom Pseudomonadati; phylum Pseudomonadota; class Alphaproteobacteria; order Hyphomicrobiales; family Phyllobacteriaceae; genus Mesorhizobium; species Mesorhizobium sp. M4B.F.Ca.ET.017.02.2.1. The sequence goes on from NZ_RZOF01000042.1 coordinate 10,823, forward strand.
TCTGATCGCCTACACGCGCATCCCGCCCTTCATCGCCACGCTCGGCATGATGGTCACCGCGCGCGGCATCGCCAAATGGTGGTCCAAGGGCCAGCCGATCTCGTTTCCGACCGACAGCTTCGCGGCGATAGGCAAGGGCCTGATGCCGGTCATCATCTTCATCTCGCTGGCGATCCTGTTCCAGCTGATCCTGACCTACACCAAGTACGGCAAGCACTGCTATGCCATCGGCTCCAACGAGGATGCCGCGCGCATGTCGGGCATCAAGATCGCCAACCACAAGGTGCTGGTCTATGTCATCGCCAGCATCCTCGCATCGCTCGCCGCCGTCGTGCTCTGCTCCAAGAACCTCACCGCCCAGGCCGGCATGGGCGTCATGTACGAGCTCGACGCCATCGCCATGGCGGTCATCGGCGGCGTCTCGCTGTCGGGCGGCCGCGGCTCGATTATCGGCACCGTCATCGGCTCGCTGATCTTCGGCGTCATCATCTCCGGCTTCACCTTCCTGCGCCTCGACGCCTACTACCAGGAGATGGTCAAGGGCGTGATCATCGTCGGCGCGGTGGTTCTCGACCAATGGCGCCAGCGTCGCCGCGCGATAGGAGCTTGACCATGTCGGACATCGTTCTCAAGACCGAAAACCTAACCAAGCGCTATGGCGGCGTGCATGCTCTCGAAGGCGCCAACTTCGAACTGCGCAAGGGCGAGCATGTCGCCATCATGGGCGACAACGGCGCCGGCAAGTCGACCTTCGTGCGACAGATCACCGGCGTCGAGCAGCGGACCGACGGCAAGGTCTGGTTCGACGGCAAGGAGGTGAGCTTCGCCGGGCCGATCGAGGCGCGCGAGGCGGGCATCGAAACCGTGTTCCAGAACCTCGCGCTTGCCGACGATCTCGACGTGCCGTCCAACCTGTTCCTAGGCCGCGAGAAGGTGCTGTTCAATCTCGGCCCGTTCTCGATTCTGGATCGCAAGTACATGCGCAAGGCGACCGAGGCCGCACTGGTCCGCACCGCGGTCAAGATCCCGAACCTCTCCAGCACCATTCGCCACATGTCGGGCGGCCAGCGCCAGTGCGTGGCAATCGCCCGCACGGCGACCTTCGCCTCCAAGCTGATCATCATGGACGAGCCGACGGCGGCGCTCGGCGTGCAGGAGACGGCACAGGTCGAAAACATCATCCGCACGCTGAAGGAAAATGGCGAGCCGCTGATCCTGATCAGCCACAACATGCGCCAGGTGTTCGACCTGGTCGACCGTATCGTCGTCTTCCGGCGCGGCAAGATCGTCGCCAATCTGCGCAAGCAGGACACTGACGGCAACGACATTGTCGCCTATATCACCGGCGCCAAGACCGGACAGGCGGAGCTCCAGGCCGCCTGACGGCCGGGATCAACCAGATCGTCCGCGCCAGACAGGCGCGGACATGTTTTTAGAACCACCCTCAAAGGACAATTCATGACTATCCGCTTCGCACTTCTCGGCGCCGGCCGCATCGGCAAGGTCCACGCCCGCGCCGTCGGCTCCAATCCCGATGCAAAACTTGTTGCCGTGGCGGACGCCTTCGAGAAGGCGGCGAGCGACCTGGCCTCGGCCTATGGTGCCGAAGTGCGCAGCATCGAGGCCATCGAGAAGGCCAAGGACATCGACGCCGTCATCATCTGCACGCCGACCGACACCCATGCCGACCTCATCGAGCGCTTTGCCAAGGCCGGCAAGGCGATCTTCTGCGAGAAGCCGATCGATCTCGACGTCAAGCGCGTCGAGAAGTGCCTGGCCGTGGTCGAGAAGGCCGGCGCCACGCTGATGGTCGGCTTCAACCGCCGCTTCGACCCGCATTTCGCCGCCGTGCGCAAGGCCATCGACGACGGCGCCATCGGCGCGGTGGAGATGGTCACCATCACCTCGCGCGATCCGGGCGCGCCGCCGCTCGACTACATCGCCCGCTCCGGCGGCATCTTCCGCGACATGACCATCCACGATTTCGACATGGCGCGCTTCCTGCTCGGCGAGGAGCCGGTGGCGGTGAGCGCACACGCTTCGGTGCTTGTGGACAAAAAAATCGGCGAGGCCGGCGATTTCGACTCGGTCAGCGTCATCCTCGAGACCGCGTCCGGCAAGCAGGCTGTCATCTCCAACTCGCGCCGCGCCACCTATGGCTACGACCAGCGCATCGAGGTGCACGGCTCGAAGGGCATGGTCGCCGCCGAGACCCAGCGGCCGGTGTCGATCGAGCTCGCCAACGACAAGGGCTATACGCGCCCGCCGCTGCACGACTTCTTCATGACCCGCTACCTCGACGCCTACGCCAACGAGATCGCAGCCTTCATCGGCGCGGCAACCAAAGGCAAGAAGGCGGCGCCAAGCGGAACGGACGGCCTTGTGGCGCTGAAGCTTGCGGACGCGGCGCTCAAATCGGCGAAGACCGGCAAGACTGTTCGCGTCGACTGAGCTTTTTGAGTTCGAACACAGGAGAACAGCGATGAGCGGTTTGGCCGGTCGCAATTCGGAAACGCGCGCCATCGTCACCGGCGGCGCGCAAGGCATCGGCTTCGCCGTCGCCGAGGCGCTGGCCGACGAGGGCTGCCGCGCGCTGGCGCTGGTCGGCCGCTCGCAGGAGAAGGGCGACAAGGCGGTCGCGGCGCTGAAGAAGGGCGGCGTCGACGCCATCTTCATCAGCGCCGACGTCGCCAAGGTCGCCGACTGCAAGCGCGCCGTCGACACGGCGATCGCGCATTTCGGCACGCTGAACGCGCTGGTCAACGCCGCCGCCACCTCGGCCCGCGGCTCGCTGATCGAAACGACAGAGGACGTCTTCGACCAGATCTTCGACACCAATGTGCGCGGCCCCTTCTTCCTGATGCAGGGCCTGGTCGCACATCTTCTGGCCCGCAAGGCGCCGGGCTCGATCGTCAACGTGCTGTCGATGTCGGCGCATGCCGGCCAGTCCTTCCTGACGCCCTATTCGACCAGCAAGGGCGCGCTGATGACGCTGACCAAGAATGTCGCCAGCTCCTATCGGAGGAACCGCATCCGCTGCAACGCGGTGCTGCCGGGCTGGATGGACACCGAGGGCGAGGCGATCGTGCAGAAGAAGTGGCACGACGCCCCGGACGACTGGCTGGAAAAGGCCGAGGCCACGCAGCCGATGGGCCAGCTGGTCAAGCCGGCGCAGCTTGCCCGGCTGATCACCTATATGCTCAGCCCGCAGGCCGGTGTGATGACCGGCTCGCTGGTCGACTACGACCAGAACATTGCCGGCGTGGTCGGCGAGTAGGGCCGGCGCTGCGGCCAGCCCTTTCTCCCCGTCACTATACGGGGAGAAATGCCCGGCAGGGCAATGAGGGGCAGCGCCGACTTTGACAGCAATGGGTCCAAGCTTAGGTTGAAGGCCGATATCTCCGCCTGGCCTTGTCTTTCTGCCGTAGGCGCCGCCCCTCACCTGCCTGCCGGTATCCTCTCCCCGTATAGTGACGGGGAGAGGGGCGCCGTCATCAACGGTTTCGCCAATTGGCCCGCTACAACACGACACGTGACAAGCGCCTTCGCATCGACTATATGAGCCGCATGATCCACCTGACCGCCTCGTTTTGGTACTTTAGCTACGGTAGCTCGCTGGCGGCGGGAGGATTGCGCTCGATCTGAAGATTGCAGCATCAAAATCCGACAAGCCGCCAGACCTGGCGGCTTTTTTGTTTCAGCCGGCAGGTCTCCTAACCAGGAGCAGAAAGCCGTGTTGACCACCACAGACGACCTTCGGGTCACCGAACTCAAGGAACTGAGCACGCCGGAAGAGGTGATGCGCGAGATACCGCGCACGCTGACGGCAACGCGTACCGTTGCCGCGTCACGCAACGCCATCCATTCGATCCTGACGGGCGCCGACGACCGGCTTTTGGTCATCGTCGGCCCCTGTTCGATCCACGATCCGGTCGCCGCAATGGACTACGCCAGCCGTCTGGCGGCGCTGCGCGGGGCCCTTGCCGACCGGCTCGAGATCGTCATGCGCGTCTATTTCGAGAAGCCGCGCACCACGGTCGGCTGGAAGGGCCTGATCAACGATCCCGACCTCGACGGCAGCTTCAACATCGACAAGGGCTTGCGCATGGCGCGCAACGTGCTGTCGGCCGTCAACAATCTCGGCCTGCCGGCGGCGACCGAGTTCCTCGACATGACGACGCCGCAATACATCGCCGACCTCGTCGCCTGGGGCGCCATCGGCGCGCGCACCACCGAGAGCCAGATCCATCGCGAGCTGGCGTCGGGCCTGTCCTGCCCGGTCGGCTTCAAGAACGGCACCGACGGCAATCTCCGCATCGCCGCCGAGGCGGTGAAGTCGGCCGCCCAGCCGCATCACTTCATGGCGGTGACCAAGGGCGGCCGCAGCGCGATCGCGGCGACCACCGGCAACGAGGATTGCCACGTCATCCTGCGCGGCGGCATCCAGCCCAACTACGACGCGGCGAGCGTCGCTGCGTCCGCAGCGGAGCTCGGCCGCATCGGGGTCGCGCCGCGTCTGATGATCGACGTCAGCCACGCCAACTCGAGCAAGAAGCCGGAGAACCAGCCGAAGGTGGCGGCCGACGTGGCGGGCCAGGTGGCAGCGGGCGACGAGCGCATCATCGGCGTCATGATCGAGAGCAATCTCGTCGCCGGCCGGCAGGACGTGGTGCCCGGCAAGCCGCTCACCTACGGCCAGAGCATCACCGATGGCTGCATCGACTGGGCGACCACCGAGACGGTGCTGCACGGCCTTGCCGGCGCGGTCGAATGGCGGCGGTCCGCCAAGCGCGAAATGCTGGCGACCCGGCAGGGCGCGGCCTGACTTCCTTCTCCCCCGGTGGAAGAAGGTGGATCGGCGCGCAGCGCCGAGACGGGTGCCGGAAGGAACTCGGCGTGGGCCCTTGAGGCTCACGCCGCCCTCAAACCTTCCCAGGCGGTGAACACCGAGACCGCGAACAGCAGCAGCCCCGCCGCCCGACCGGCAAGGACGGTCGCCCGCGGATTGGCGACCAGCAGCTGGCGGCTGCTGTCGGCGGTAACCGCGAGCCCGCCATAGATGGCGGCCTGCGTGGCGATCGTCATCAGCCCCATGACGGTCGCCTGCATCCAGATCGGGCCGTAATCCGGCTTCAGGAACTGCGGATAGACGGCGAGGATGAAGAGGTAGGCCTTCGGGTTGATCAGGCAGGTCATCAGCCCCTGGCGAAACGCCTTCCAGGCGGAACGGCTGCCGGAAGGCCCGTCCTGGCCGATGGTGATGGAGCTGCGCATCAGCGTGATGCCGATATAGGCCATGTAGGCGGCACCGGCGATCAGCAGCGGCGTGAACAGGATCGGTACGAAATGCATGAGCAGGCCGACGCCGATCGCGCCGTTCAGCGTGTGCACAATGCCGCCCAGCATGATGCCGCCCGTCGCGGCGAGACCTCTGTTGCTGCCGCCCGTCAGCGCATTGGCCAGCACGAACAGCATGTCCATGCCGGGCACGACGATGATGCCGAACAGCAGGATGAAGAAGAGCCAGAGATTTTGCGCGTAGTCCATGTCAGTAGTCTGTTGCCTCACCCGAAATGCCGCAGAGCAATGTGTTGATTTTCAAGCGGATAGGCCGTCCTATAGATCATCCCAACTGACGGGGATGTGTCAGTTGCGTTCGGAGCCGTTGAGGAAATGCGCAAGGCGTCGCGCTTGTTCGAGATCATCCAGATCCTGCGGCTGGCCAGGCAGCCGGTGACCGCGGCGACGATCGCCGAGCGGTTGGAAGTGACGGTGCGCTCGATCTATCGCGACATCGCGGCACTGCAGGCGATGCGCGTGCCGATCGAGGGCGGGCGCGGCATCGGCTACGTCCTGCGCCCGGGCTTCGACCTGCCGCCGCTGATGTTCTCGATCGAGGAGATGGAGGCGATCGTGCTGTCGCTGGCGCTGCTCGAGCGCACCGGCGACGACGAGCTCAAGCAGGCCGCAAAACGCGTCGGCGCCAAGATCGCCGGTGCGGTGCCGCCGCCCTTGCGCCAGGCGCTCGACACCAATGCCCTGCATGCCTGGGGTTTTGCCGCACCCTCGGCCTCGGCGGTCGATCTCGCCTTGGTGCGCCGCGCCATCCGCGATGAGGAGAAGCTCGACCTTTCCTATCGCGACGAGGCCGGCCGCGACACAAAGCGCCTCATCCGCCCGGTCGCCCTTATCTACTATGCCGAGACGGCGAACATCGTCGCCTGGTGTGAGCTTCGCCAGGCCATCCGCAATTTCCGCAGCGACCGCATCGAGGACTGCCGGCTGGCGGGCCTATGGTTCAAGGGCGAAGGCGACCGGCTGCGGCAGGTCTGGGTGGACGGCTGGGAGATCAACGCATCGGCTGCCGCCACCTGACGCTTTGCCGGCCTTGCGTTGGAAGCGGCTGTTACCGCACGTCCACCCAGCGCTGTTCCTGGAACGAGCGCGCCATCGCATGCACGGTGCGCTCGATCTCCAGCCCCTCATCGAAATCGATGATCCGCGCCGGCTTGCCGGCGAGCCGCAGCATGAGCTCGCGGCATTCGATGATCTTGAGGTCGTTGAAGCCGAGGCCATGGCCGGGCGCCGGCACGAAGGCGTCGTAGGGCTTGTGGTGTGGAGCCACCAGGATGGTGCGGTAGCCCTGCTCGGTCGGCCTGTCTGCCGTCAGGTAGAGCTGGAATTCGTTGAACCGCTCCTGGTCGTAGAGGATCGAGCCTTTCGAACCGAAGATCTGGATGGCGATGCGGCCCTTGCGGCCCCAGGCCGAGCGATTGACCAGCAGCGTGCCGGCAATGCCGTTCTCCAGATGCATCAGCACGCTGGCGATGTCGTAGGTCTCGACCGCGCGGCGTCCCCCGGATGCAACCTTGCGGTCGGCATAGGGCTTGGCCATGTCGCACATGACGCGGCCGACGCGGCCGAACAGCACCTTGATAAGCGACAGCGGATGCACGGCGAAATCGTCGAGCGCGCCATAGCCCGACGCCGCCTCGTGCTTCCAGAAGAACGCCGCCTCCGGGTCGGCCATGAAGTCCTCGTCCATCTCGATGCGCAGATGGTTGACCTCGCCGATGATCTTCTCCTCGAGCAGCGCGCCGATATGGCGGATGGCCGGGTTCTGGATGTAATTGTAGCCGAGCGCCGCCACCTTGCCGGATGTCTTCGCCGCCTTCGCCATCGCCTCGGCTTCCGCGAAGCCCGGCGCCATCGGCTTCTCGCACCAGAGATGCTTGCCGGCATCGAGGATGGCGATGGCCATTTCCGGATGGAACTGGTTGGGCGTGGTCAGCGAGACGATCTCGACCTCCGGATCGTTGACCACGGCGCGCCAGTCGCCGGAACCCCTGGCGAAGCCGAACTCACCCGCCTTGCGCCTGGCAAGCTCGTCATTGACCTCGCCGAGATGCACCAGCCTGGGCTTGGCTACATCGGGGAAGACGGTGCCGACCGCGCTCCAGGCAATGGCGTGGCACTTGCCCATGAAACCCGTGCCGATGAGGCCCACTCCGACCATTTGGATGTCTCCATTGAAGGGGAACTGTAGCGTGTGGATGAATTAATCCATTTCCGCTCGGAATGGAACGTCCAAATCATTTTTTATGGTGTTCTTGCGCGAAGCCGCTATGATGAGGCAGGAGAGGGGGACTACCATTATGGCCGTGGGCGGAGCGACGATGGACGAACGGGTTCCCCGCGATTTCGAGACGCTGCGCGCGACGATCCTGGAGCGGCGCCACAGCCTGCCCAAGCGCATCGCGCAGATCGCCGCCTATGCGCTGGACAATCCCGACGACATCGCTTTCGGCACCGCCGCCAGCATCGCCGCCTCGGCCGGCGTCCAGCCCTCGACCCTGATCCGCTTTGCCCAGCAGCTCGGCTTCGACGGCTTCACCAGCCTGCAGCTTGTGTTCCGCGAGCGACTGCGCGAGCGCAATTCCTCGTATGACGAGCGTCTGGCCGCGCTCCGTGCCAAGGCCGAGGAAGGCGCCGGCCACCGGGCGATCTTCGACGGTTTCGTCGCCGCCGCCAGCACCTCGCTGAGCGACATTTCGCGCACGCTGAACGAGCCGCATTTCGAGGAGGCGATCGCTCTGCTGGCCAAGGCCGAGACCATCTATGTGCTGGCCAAGCGCCGCTCCTATCCGGTCGCCTCCTACATCGCCTACGCGCTGGGCAAGCTCAAGATCCGTAACCAGCTGATAGAGTCGGCCGCCGGCCTCAATGCCGAGATGGTCGGCTTTGCCACGCCGAGGGATGCCGTCATCGCCATCTCGTTTTCGCCCTATGCGCCGGCGACCATCGAGGAAACGCGCGCCATCTCCGAGCAGGGCGTGCCAATCGTCGCCATCACCGACTCCTCGTTCTCGCCGCTCGCCCAGTTCGCCAAGGTCTGGTTCGAGGTCGCCGAGGCCGATTTCGCCGGCTTCCGCTCACTGTCGGCGACGATGGCGCTGGCCATGGCGCTGACCGTCGCAGTCGGCGAGAAGCGGCGCGACACGGGCCGCAAGCGCAAGGGCTGAACGGCTCGGCCTGCAGTCTTTTTCGGCTAGGGAATGCTCATTCCATCTTGACTACAGATTGGAATTATTATTTCATAATCCCGGCATCACGCCGCCGCTCGCGCGTGTACCCCAAAATGGGGTTGCTCAACACAATAAGGCCGATGGGAGGTTCGAATGGGCGAAGCCGTGGAAGCGAAACCGCTCGACGTCATCACCATCGGCCGCGCTTCGGTCGATCTCTATGGCCAGCAGATCGGCTCGCGGCTGGAGGACATCACCTCCTTCGCCAAATCGGTAGGCGGCTGCCCGGCCAACATCTCCGTCGGCACGGCAAGGCTTGGCCTGCGTTCGGCGCTGCTCACCCGCGTCGGCGACGAGCAGATGGGTCGGTTCATCCGCGAGCAGCTGAAGCGCGAGGGCGTCTCGGTCGATGGCCTGAAGACCGACAAGGAGCGGCTGACCGCGCTGGTGCTGCTCTCCGTCGAGGACGAAGGCGTCTCGCCGATGATTTTTTACCGCTCCGACTGCGCCGACATGGCGCTGGCCGAGGAGGACATCGACGAGGCGTTCATTGCCTCGGCCCGCGCGGTCGTCGTCACCGGCACGCATTTCTCCCGCCCCAACAGCGACGCCGCGCAGCGCAAGGCGATCAGCATCATGAAGGCCAAGGGCGGCAAGGTGGTCTTCGACATCGACTACCGCCCGAACCTCTGGGGCCTTGCCGGCCATGCCGAGGGCTTCGAGCGCTATGTCAAATCCGACCGCGTCTCGGCGCAGCTGAAGACGGTGTTGCCCGATTGCGACCTCATCGTCGGCACCGAAGAGGAGATCATGATCGCCTCGGGCGCCGATGATTGCCTGAGCGCGCTGAAGACCATCCGCTCGCTGTCCTCCGCCACCATCGTGCTCAAGCGCGGCGCCATGGGCTGCATCGTCTACGACGGGCCGATCAGCGACGACCTCGAGGACGGTGTTGTCGGCAAGGGCTTTCCGATCGAGGTCTACAATGTGCTTGGCGCCGGCGATGCCTTCATGTCGGGCTTCCTGCGCGGCTGGCTCGGCGGCGAGAGCTTCGCCACGGCGGCGACCTGGGCCAATGCCTGCGGCGCCTTCGCCGTCTCGCGCCTGCTCTGCGCGCCGGAATATCCGACCTTCGAGGAATTGCAGTATTTCCTCAAGCACGGCAGCAAGCACCTTGCGCTGCGCAAGGACGAGGCGATCAATCACATCCATTGGGCGACGACGCGCCGGCGCGACATCCCCTCGCTGATGGCGCTCGCCTGCGACCACCGCGTCCAGCTCGAGGACGTCGCCGCCAAGACCGGTGCGGACGCCGCCCGCATCGAGGATTTCAAGGTGCTGACCGTAAAGGCGGCGGCCAGGGTCGCCGCCGGCCGCGCCGGTTACGGCATGCTGCTCGACGAGAAATATGGCCGCGACGCCATGTTCGAATTCGCCCGCCATCCCTTCGCCTGGCTTGGCCGTCCGGTCGAACTGCCGGGCTCGCGGCCGCTGCGCTTCGAATTCTCGCAGGACATCGGCTCGCAGCTGATCGACTGGCCGGTCGAGCACTGCATCAAATGCCTGTGCTTCTATCATCCGGACGACCCCGAGGCGCTGAAGCTGGAGCAGCAGCAGAAGCTCAGGACCCTGTTCGAAGCCGCGCGGAAAGTGGGCAGGGAGCTTCTCGTCGAGATCATCGCCGGCAAGCACGGCAAGCTCGACGACACCACCATCCCGCGCGCGCTGGAGGAACTCTATGCGCTGGGCATCAAGCCCGACTGGTGGAAGCTCGAGCCGCAGGCTTCGGCAAGCGCCTGGGCGAAGATCGAGGCGGTGATCGTCAAGAACGATCCATGGTGCCGCGGTGTCGTGCTGCTCGGGCTCGAGGCGCCGCAGGACGAACTGGAAGCGGCCTTTGCCGCGACGGCCAACGCGCCCGTCGTCAAGGGCTTCGCCGTCGGTCGCACCATCTTCATCAACGCCGCCGAACAATGGCTGGCCGGCAGGATGTCGGATGAAGAGGCGGTCGCCGACATGGCGTCGCGCTTCCAGCAGCTGACCGAGGCATGGCTTGCCGCGCGCGGCCGCAAGGCGGCATAACAGACGGAAGCCGGAGGAAACGACATGACGAAGACCGTACGCCTGACCATGGCGCAGGCTGTGACCCGCTTCCTGTCGCGCCAGATGACTGAGATCGACGGCAGACGAGTGCCCATCTTCGGCGGCGTCTGGGCGATCTTCGGCCATGGCAATGTCGCCGGCATCGGCGAGGCGCTCTACCAGGTGCGCGACGAATTGCCGACCTTCCGCGCCCATAATGAGCAGGCGATGGCGCATGCGGCGATCGCCTATGCCAAGGCCAATTTCCGCCGCCGCTTCATGGCCGCGACCAGCTCGATCGGACCAGGCGCGCTCAACATGGTGACGGCGGCAGCCCTGGCACACGTAAACCGGTTGCCTGTCCTGTTTTTGCCGGGCGATGTGTTCGCCAACCGCTTGCCCGATCCGGTGCTGCAGCAGGCCGAGGATTTTTCCGACGGTACGGCGAGCGTCAACGACTGCTTCCGCGCCGTGTCGCGCTATTTCGACCGCATCACGCGGCCGGAGCAGGTCATCCCGGCGCTCAACCGCGCCATGCAGGTCTTGACCGATGCGGCAGAATGCGGCCCGGTCACGCTGTCGCTCTGCCAGGACGTGCAGGCCGAGGCTTATGATTATCCCGAAAGCCTGTTTGCCGAGCGCCTCTGGATGCCGCGCCGGGTTCGTCCGGACCGCAACGAACTGGCGGCCGCCGTCGCGGCGCTGAAGGACGCGAAAAGGCCGCTGGTGATCGCCGGCGGCGGCGTCCTCTATTCGCAGGCTTCGGGCGAACTGGCCAAGCTGGTGCAGGGCGCCGGCATTCCCGTCTGCGAGACGCAGGGCGGCAAATCTTCGCTCCCCGATGACCATCCGCTCAACATGGCGGCGGTCGGCGTCACCGGCACGTCCGCCGCCAACCGGCTGGCCAAGGAGGCCGATGTCGTGCTCGCCGTCGGCACCAGGCTGCAGGATTTCACCACCGGCTCATGGGCGCTGTTCAAGAATGCCGGCCGCACCATCATCGGGCTGAACACGCAAGGTTTCGATGCCGGCAAGCACTGGGCGCTGCCGCTGGTCGCCGACGCGGCCGAAGGGCTGGCGGAACTGTCCGCTGCCTTGAAGGGCTGGAAGGCGCCGTCCGCCTGGACCGACAATGCGCTGAAGGGCAAGACGGAGTGGCAGGCTGCCGCCGCCAAGGTCACGGCCTCGACCAATGCCGCCTATCCGTCCGACGCGCAGGTGATCGGCGCCGTGCAGCGCGCCATGGGCTCGGGCGTCACCTTGCTGCATGCCGCCGGCGGATTGCCCGGCGAATTGCACAAGCTCTGGCAGGCCGGCGCGCCCGGCTCCTATCATGCCGAATACGGCTTCTCGACCATGGGTTACGAGATCGCCGGCGGTCTCGGCGTCAAGATGGCCAAGCCCGATCAGGAGGTCGTCGTCATGGTCGGCGACGGCTCCTACCTGATGCTCAATTCCGAGATCGCCACATCGGTGATGCTGGGGCTGAAACTCACCATCGTGCTGCTCGACAACCGTGGCTATGGCTGCATCAACCGGCTGCAGATGGCGACCGGCGGCGCCAACTTCAACAATCTCCTGAAGGACTCCCGCCACGAGGTCATGCCCGATGTCGACTTCGCCGCCCATGCGGCAAGCCTCGGCGCGACGGCCGAGAAGGTGGCCTCGATCGCCGAGCTGGAGACGGCGCTCGCCAGGGCCAAGGGCAACAGCAAGACCACCGTGCTGGTCATCGACACCGATCCGCTGGTCTCGACCGAGGCCGGCGGCCACTGGTGGGACGTCGCCGTGCCGGAAGTCTCCGCGCGACGCGAAGTCAACGCCGCGCGCAAGAAATATGAGGAAGCCGTCGGCAGCCGGCAGGGCTGAGCCCGCGTCCGCCTCGCAACGAACTGACATTGGAGTGACGACTTGAAAGCCAAACTGGGCATGTCCCCCATCGCGTGGTGGAACGACGATCTGGTGGAATTGAGCGATGACGTGTCGCTGGAGGAGTGTCTGCGCCAGTCGCGCTCGGCCGGCTTCACCGGCATGGAAAAGGGCCGCCGCTTTCCCGACGATCCCAAAGTAATGCTGCCGATCCTGAAGGCAGCCGACGTCACGCTCTGCGGCGGCTGGTTCTCCGGCACGCTGGTCGACGAGGAGATGGCCAGGAATAAGGACCGCATCCAGCCGATGATCGACCTGTTCAAGGCGGTCAACGCGCCCTGCATCGTCTATGGCGAGGTCGGCCGCTCCATCCAGGGTGACCGTTCGAAGCCGCTCGCCACCAAGCCGAAGCTCTCCGGCGACGAAATGAAGGCCTATGGCAGGCGCCTGACCGAATTCGGCGAATGGTGCGCCGAGCAGGGCATGCCGCTGTCCTACCACCACCACATGGCGGCGGTCGTCGAGACCGAGCCGGAGCTTGACGCCTTCATGCGCCACTCCGGCGAAGGCATTCCGCTGCTGCTCGACGCCGGCCATCTCGCCTTCGCCGGCGGCGACGTGCTGCGCGCCATCGACAATCACCACAAGCGCATCAACCACGTCCATGTGAAGGACGTGCGCATGGGCGTGATCGACAGACTCGACCGCACCAGGCAGTCCTTCCTCGATGCCGTGGCGCTCGGCGCCTTCACCGTGCCTGGCGACGGGTCGTTGGATTTCGGCGCCATTGTGCAGCGGTTCGCCGACCATGGCTATGAAGGCTGGTTCGTCGTCGAGGCCGAGCAGGATCCGAAGCCAAACCCTCCGCTCAGGATGGCCCAGGTCGGCTACAAGGAGCTGATGCGGGTGATGAGCGCCGCCGGCTACACGGTGGAGACGCAGGGTTTTCCGGCCTGAACGGTGGATTAGTCAGGGCGCCCGGTCTATCTGATGCGCTTTGGCTAAATCCGGGATTGGCGCGCGATGAAAGACTATGAGCACCCGTTCTTCCGGCCGCTGTGGCGGCGCATCGCCGTGGTGGCTGTCTGCCTGGCCTGGTCGGTGATCGAGTTCGCTTCCGGTACGCCTTTCTGGGGCGTCATCGCGCTCGGCTTCGCCGGCTATGCCGTCTGGCAGTTCTTCTATCTCTACAAGCCGGCCGAAGAGGCCAAGCCTCCGGCCGAACCGAAGGAATGATTGAGGAGACAAAAATGTCCAAACTGCTCGTCAAGGCCGACAGGGGCCACGGCCGCGTCGCCCACGTCACGCCGCAAAGCGCCGGCTGGACCTATGTCGGCTTCGATCTTCATCGGCTGAAAGCGGGCGAGACGGCTTCGGGTGAAACGGCCGACCGCGAGGTCTGCCTGGTCTTCGTCACCGGCAAGGGCAAGGCGTCCGCCGCCGGCACGGATCTCGGCCTGCTCGGCGAGCGCATGTCGCCCTTCGAGGGCAAGCCATGGTCTGTCTATGTGCCTGAGGGGTCCAACTGGTCGGTGACTGCCGACACCGAGCTGGAACTCGCCGTCTGCTCGGCTCCCGGCCTGGGCGGCGGCCTGCCGGCCCGCGTCATCGCTCCGCGGGATCTCGGCCAGGAGGTGCGCGGCAAGGGCACCAACACGCGCTACGTCACCAACATCCTGCCCGAAGGCAAGCCGGCCGACTCGTTGCTGGTGGTCGAGGTCATCACGCCGGGCGGTCACACCTCCAGCTATCCGCCGCACAAGCACGACCGGGACAACCTCCCCGCCGAGTCCTATCTCGAGGAAACCTACTACCACCGCCTCAACCCGCCGCAGGGCTTTGCCTTCCAGCGCGTCTATACCGACGCCGGCAGGAATGGCGAGCGCGAGCTGGACGAGGCGATGGCGATCGAGGACGGCGACGTGGTGCTGGTGCCGAAGGGCTACCACCCGTGCGCCGCCTGCCATGGCTACGATCTCTACTATCTCAACGTCATGGCCGGGCCGAAGCGCACCTGGAAGTTCCACAACGCGCCCGAGCACGAATGGCTGATGAAGGCCTGAGCCTCCTGCATTGCGCTGAAGCCATTGGTCCAGCACGGAAAAATCGTCGGCTAAGGACCTGCCTGGCCGATTTGCCATCGAAAACCATCGTAAGCTTCGTCAATCCGTCATGGAAATCACCTATGGCAACGGTCTGACGAGGACTTCTCATGCGCTACGCCATCTATTTCACCCCAAGCCAGGACGAGCCGCTGGCGCGGATCGCCGCCAATTGGCTGGGACGCGACCCGTTCGGCGCCGCCACCCGGCCGGTCGAGGCCGTGGGTGAGCTGTCGGCGGCCGAAGTTGCCTTCCATACCGCCTCGGCCCGCCGCTACGGCTTTCACGCGACGCTGAAGGCGCCCTTCAGGTTGGCTGAGAACGAGACCGAAGCCACGTTGCGCGCGGCGCTCGACAGCTTCGCCGAGGCGGCCCAGCCGGTTACCATCCCGCGCCTCGTCGTCGGCCAGATCGACGGCTTCTTCGCGCTGGTGCCGCAAGCGCCTGTGCCGGCGCTCAACCGCTTCGCCGGCGATGTCGTGCTCGCCTTCGACCGTTTCCGCGCGCCGCTGACCGAGGCCGAGATCGAGCGCCGCAGCCCCGACTCGCTGAAGCCGGACGAGTTCCGCAATCTCTGCCAATGGGGCTACCCCTACGTCTTCGAAACCTTCCGCTTTCACATGACGCTGTCCGGCCGCGTTGCGTCACAGGAAAGCCCTCGTCTGCGCGCAGCAATCGACAGCCTGTTCACGGAAGTGCTGCTGCGGCCGGTGCCGGTCGAAGCGCTGACGCTGTTCGTCGAAACCGAACCGGGCGCCCCGTTCATGGTGCTGTCCCACCACGCGCTAGGACGCCGCCCGGCCCGGAAAACTGCCTGAGACCAAACTGCTTGAGACCAAACTGCCTGATTACCAAGGACGATTTGAAATGACCGCCGAGACCGTTCTCACCAATGCCCGCATCGTGCTTGCCGACGAGATCGTTGAGGGCTCGCTGGTGCTGCGCGACGGCTTGATCGCCGCCATCGACCCGGGCGCTGCCCGCGCCGGCGAGGACATGGGCGGCGACTACATCATCCCCGGCCTGGTGGAACTGCACACCGACCATCTCGAAGGTCACTACGCGCCGCGCCCGAAGGTCCGCTGGAACCCGATTGCCGCCGTGCTTGCCCATGACGCGCAGGTGGCAACCGCCGGCATCACCACCGTGCTCGATGCCTTGCGCGTAGGCATGGACGAGGACGCCGACCTCACCTCCGCCGACATCCGCAAGCTGGCCGACGCCATTGAGGACAGCGTCGCGCAGGAGCGGCTCAGGGCCGACCATTTCATCCATCTGCGCTGCGAGGTCTCGGCACCGGACTGCCTGAAGGCCTTCGCCAATTTCGAGACCGACGAGCGGGTGAAACTGGCGTCGCTGATGGACCATGCGCCAGGACAGCGCCAGTTCGTCAATCTCGAAACCTATGCCTATTACTACCAGCGCAAGCTGAAGCTCTCCGATCGCGACTTCCAGAAATTCTGCGAGAAGCGCATGGCGGAATCGGCGATGAATTCCGGTCCGAACCGCATCTTCATTTCCGCCGCCTGCCACGAACGC
This sequence comes from Mesorhizobium sp. M4B.F.Ca.ET.017.02.2.1, assembly GCF_003998955.1. Taxonomy (NCBI): domain Bacteria; kingdom Pseudomonadati; phylum Pseudomonadota; class Alphaproteobacteria; order Hyphomicrobiales; family Phyllobacteriaceae; genus Mesorhizobium; species Mesorhizobium sp. M4B.F.Ca.ET.017.02.2.1. The sequence goes on from NZ_RZOF01000042.1 coordinate 26,940, forward strand.
GGCATTGTGCTGGCCAGCCATGACGACGCCACCGCCGGCCATGTCGAGGAAGCGATCGAGCAGGGCGTGCGCGTCGCCGAGTTCCCGACCACCGAGGAAGCGGCGCGGGCCTCCAAGGCGGCAGGCCTCGGCGTGCTGATGGGTGCGCCCAACGTCATGCGCGGCGCCTCGCATTCCGGCAACGTCTCGGCCCGCACGCTGGCCGGCGAGGGCCTGCTCGACATCTTGTCGTCCGACTACATTCCCTTCAGCCTGATCCAGTCGGCATTCTTCCTTGGCGATATGGTCGAGGGCATTTCCCTGCCGCAGGCGGTGGCGATGGTCTCGAAGAACCCGGCCGAGGCGGTCGGTCTCAGTGACCGCGGCGTGATCGAGGAGGGCCGGCGCGCCGATCTGGTGCGCGTGCGCGTCGACGATCATGTGCCGGTCGTGCGCACCGTCTGGCGCCAGGGGCGCCGGGTCGCATGATGGTCTCGGCCCTGCTCGAACGCGAATTGTCGGCCGAGAAATTTCCGATCCGCAACGGCGTCTTCGTCGCCGTCGTCGGTCCGAGCGGAGCCGGCAAGGACACGGTGATCGGCTATGCAAAGGGCCGCTTCGCCGACGAGACGCGGCTCGAATTCGTGCGCCGCGTCATCACCCGCCCGAGCGACGCGGCGAGCGAGGACCACGATACGCTGGCCGATGCCGCCTTCGCCGAGGCCGAGGCCGACGGCGCCTTCGCCTTGTGCTGGGACGCCCACGGCCTGCGCTACGGCCTGCCCGCCGATGTCGACTGGGCGGTCGCCAACGGTCATGTCGCCGTCGCCAACGTCTCGCGGTCTGTTATTCCGGCGCTGCGCGAGCGTTACGCCAATCTGGCGGTGGTCGAGATCACCGCGACGCCGGAAATCCTCGCCGAGCGGCTGGCCGCGCGCGGCCGCGAATCGCGCGGCGAAGTGCTCGCGCGCCTGGCGCGCAGCGCCAGCATCGCGCTCTCCGGACCGGACGTCACCTCGATCGACAACAGCGGCGCCAAGGACATCGCCGGCGAGCGCTTCGCCGAGGTGCTGCGCAAGGCGATGGCGTTTTCGGATTTGTCCAGCATGATCTGAGGTGAATTGATTCAGGTGATGCCGGCTTGCATGTGAGAGGTTGAGCCGAGACTTGTTGATGTCGGCGCCGCCCCTCATTGCCCTGCCGGGCATTTCTCCCCGTATAGTGACGGGGAGAAAGGGCTGACCCCAGCCTCGGCGCCTTTCTAGCAACATTCGAAATTGGCGAAATCATCGAAGAGAGCGCCCCTTTCCCCGTTACTATACGGGGAGAGCGACTGTCTTGGCTGTCAAGCTGTTTGCCATGGTTTTTGGTCGCGGATGATGGCGTTGAGAATGGTCAGCAGCTTTCGCATGACGGCCACGACGGCGACGATCTTCGGCTTGCCGAC
>NZ_RZOF01000430.1:0-4765 GCF_003998955.1 Mesorhizobium sp. M4B.F.Ca.ET.017.02.2.1
GTGGTGCTCAATTCGATACGGCCACCAATGGTCGATTTGCTGCGAATTGCAGTGCAGGCACGCAAGTCGATTCTGGTTTCCGGCGGCACCGGCAGCGGCAAGACGACCTTGCTCAACGCGCTTTCGAGCTATATCCCATCCAAAGAGCGCCTGATCACCATCGAAGATGCAGCGGAGCTGCAATTGCAACAGCCGCATGTCGGCCGGCTGGAGACGCGCCCGCCCAATGTCGAGGGCAAGGGCGAGGTTCGTCAGCGCGAGCTGGTCAAGAACGCGCTGCGCGTGCGGCCGGACCGCATCATCGTCGGCGAGGTTCGCGGCGAGGAAGCCTTTGACATGCTGCAAGCCATGAACACCGGCCATGAAGGCTCGATGACCACCATCCATGCCAACACGCCGCGCGACGCGATCTCGCGGCTCGAGCAAATGGTCGGCATGGCCGGCATGCCGATGACGCACGAGTCCATCCGGGCGCAGATCGCTTCGGCCATAGATATCATCGTTCAGACGCAACGGCTTTCGGACGGCGGCAGAAGGGTCATTTCCATATCGGAACTGACCGGCATGGAAGGCAATGTCGTGCAGCTTCAGGAAATCTATCATTTCGTCCGCCGCGACGTCACTGCGGACGGTGCGATCATCGGAGATTTTCGCGCCACCGGTGTCCGACCGCGTTTCTCCTCGGAGGCCGCGACACTCGGATATCATTTTGGCAAGGACGCCTTCAATCCACAGGTTCCGCTCTGATGCTGTCCGGCCAGACCCTGCTCTATTTCATATACACAGTGGCAGCGGCGTCGGTTATCCTTGCCGCCGAGGCCCTATATCTCTCCTATGCCAGTCGCCGCTCGCGTGCCGGGGTAGTCAACCGCCGGCTAAAGCGCCTGGCCGATGAAGCTTCTGCCGAACAGACCTTGCAAGGACTGCTACGCGAGCGCGGTCTTACAGACTCGGGTGACTTCCTTTTTGGTCTGGTGGGCTTGAACAGGCTCTACACGCAATCCGGAATTACGGGAAATCCCCTGGCTTTCGCCGCGATATTCCTTGTCGTCGGACTTGCCTTGGCGACGATTCTCTCATTCTTCATGAATGTTTCGAGCTTGGTAGCGCTTATTGTTTTTCTGATGATTGGGTTTGTGCTGCCACTCCTGGTCCTACGACGCGCTCGCAACAAGCGAATCCGGAAATTCGCCAAGCAACTGCCCGATGCGCTTGACATGATCGTTCGCTCGCTCAGGGCTGGACATCCGGCCTCCGTGGCAGTCGGTCTCGTGGCTCGGGAGATGCCCGACCCTCTTGGCACTGAGTTTGGGATCGTTTCCGACGAAATCACCTTTGGCCTCAGCATAGAGCAGGCCGTGCGAAAATTGTCGCAACGCGTAGGTTTCGAGGGCCTCAATCTTCTGTCAGTGTCGTTGTCGATCCAGGCAAAAACCGGCGGAAATCTGACTGGCATCTTGCACAATCTCTCATCGGTACTGCGTGAAAGGCAGAAGTTGGGGATGAAAATTAGAGCGCTTTCAGCGGAAGGCAGAGTGTCTGCGTGGATCATCACTCTGTTCCCGGTCGTGATGTTCTTAATTCTCCTGCTGGCGGCCCCATCTTACTATGGAGATGTTTGGGAGAATCCACTGATCATGCCGGTATTCCTGATTTTCGGGGCATGGGCTCTTCTTGGCGATTTCATCATGTATAAAATGGTCAATTTCGACTTCTGACAGGAGAGAAGAATAAGCATTTTCTCAAATATACAGGACTTGGGACTCCTGGTCTCCGTTGCCGTCTTTGTGGCGGCCGTGGCGCTTTTTTTGTTCGGAGCCCTTGTTTTCCTGCCCGCGCTGCAGACGCGAAAGCTGGTCGCGCAAAGCCTGATAGCCGAAGGCATTGCCGATCGCCGGTCAATGCTCGGCCTCGAGCAACAAGCCAAGATTTCGGCTCAGAGGCCGGTTGAGGCCTATTTTCAGTCCATAGAGAAAGAGCGGGACGAGCCCAACGCCCTTGAAGCGAAACTCTTTCGTGCCGGCTTTTATCAAGCAAGCGCTCCGTTGATATATACCTTTTCACGCTTTGCAGTGGTTTGTGTGGGCTTTTTGGTGACGTATGCGCTTTTGTCTCAAGTCCTGCCGCCTGATTTGCCCGCGTTCGTGCCCCTTGTCGGGTCCGGCTTGTTCGGACTCGCTTGCATCGTCATTCCGAGCATCATGCTCGATCGTTTTGAAAATGCGCAGAAGCGAATCTACCGTCGCGGCTTCCCCGATTTCATGGACATGATGATCACCTGCGCCGATGCCGGCATGAGCCTGGAGGCGGCTGTCGAACGGGTGAGCCAGGAAATGGCCGCGACCCACAAATGGTTGGGGATACAGCTTTCGATCATGAATCTGCAGTTGCGCGCAGGCAAGCCTCTCCGCGAAGCTCTGCGCGAGTTGGCTGATCGCATCGGCCTGGATGAGGCGCGGGCATTAGCCGTGTTGTTCCGTCAATCGGAAGAACTCGGCACCAGTCTGACCGACGCCTTGCGTGTGTATAGCGACGAAATGCGGTCTCAGAGAATCCTTCATGCCGAGGAGCGTGCGAATGCGCTGCCCGTCAAGATGATGATCCCGTTGGGTATCTGTATTTTCCCGGTGGTGCTGATGATTGTCCTACTGCCGGTCGTCATTCGGATGCAGGCCATTTTCATCCATTAAGCAATATGCTTTGGTAGCAACGAGAGTCGGGAAACCCTGAGGGGACAAAATGACAGGGCCAAAACGCCTCGCCGCCGCAGCTAGCGTGCTGATTGTGCTGCTGGCCGGTTGCCAGACGGATGCCACCGATGGTGTCGTTCGGACCAATGAACCCTCCAAGGGCGACGTCACGTCCTTTGGCGATACGTTCGATGGGCTGAAGACGGTCAGTGATGTCGACTACTATGCCTCGGACCAGGCGGTCGCCGAGGCCAAGAACCAGTTCCGCTCGGAAAACTACGGCAATGCCGGCGCCCTGTTCTACAAGGCCACCCGGCTGGCGCCCAACGATGGCGTTGCATGGCTGGGGCTTGCTGCTTCCTGCGATCGCATCCGCCGCTTCGACCTTTCCGATTTGGCCTATAGCCGCGCCTTCAAGCTGCTCGGCGGCACGCCCGAATACTACAACAATCTCGGCTATTCCTATCTGCTGCGCGGCAAGCTGCAGAACGCCCGCACCAACTTCCTCAAGGCCTATGAGCTGGCGCCCAACGACCCGACCGTGGCCAACAATCTGAAGCTTCTGTCCTCCAGCGTGCAGAACGTCGAGCGGCAGTAGCTATGCTGCTCGGCGCATCGTTGCTGCTCAAGGCGCTTGCCATCCCTCTGCTTGCGAGGATCGCCTGGGTCGACTTCACGACGCAGAAGATCTCAAATCGCGATGTGCTGTTGCTACTGTGCCTCGGACTTGGTGCCTTGCAGCTGGTGTCGGTGCGGGCCGGGTCATGGTGGGACATGGGCCTCGGCGCGTTTGGAGGTGTCTTGCTGTTCGTCGCGCTGTTCCCATTCTGGGCTTTGCGCAAAGTTGGCGCCGGTGACGTGAAGCTGATGGCGGTCATGCCGTTTCTGATCGGCGGAGACGGCCTCGTCGTCTTTATCGTCCTGCTTTTGTTTTTCGCTATCGCTACGGCGGTACTCGTGAAAAATCCATTCATGCTTCCCTCAGGCGCGTTTCGCCTCTACGTCGAGCATATGGATCGGAAGGGGGTCGTGCCCTTCGGCGTTCCGATATCGGCAGCCGCAATTTGCGCGATAGCGTTCCAGATGTATGGCACGCTGATGGCGCTAACCGGTTCCGGAATTTTACAACAGCTTGGCTGAGTTTTGCCGCCCTCAAAACCCCGCAGTCGACTTCGCCACCAGCTTCAGCGTGCCCTTCTCGACCCGGTAGAACGGCATCGTGCGCTGGCTGGAGCCGTCGGCGCGGAAGCGGAACAGGCCGGTCGAGCCGCGGAAGCCGCTGGCGTTTTCCAGCACCTGCTTGCTGAAGCCGTTCGGCCCGACCGCGCTCACCACGCCCGCGGTCAGCGCGACCATGTCATAGGCATAGGCGACGTTGACGTCGGCCGGGTAGTGGAAGGTCGCGTTGAAACGGTCGGCGATCGGCCCGGTCTCGCTCTGGTCGAGCGTCGCGATATAGGCGCCTTCGAACGACGGCTCGATCGGATGCTCCAGCCAGCGATCCGTTCCGATCAGCGAGACCGTCTTGCCGGGAATGCCCTTTGCCTTCAGCGCCGCAAGCACCGGCGACGGGCTGGCGCCTCCGCTGGCGACGATCACGGCATCGGGCGCGTCCACCAGCGAGCCCATGTCGGCGACCGCCTTGGCGCCGCCGTCCGCCGGCGAGTAGGGCAGGGTGACGGCAAGCGCCGCGCCATAGATGCTGAGGCCGTTGGCGACCCGCTTCTCGACCGCGCCGGCATCGGTGCCCGCGGCCACCAGCAACACGAATTTCTTGGCGCCCTTGGCGGCGATCGCCGCCGCACCCGCCGCCGCGCTGTCGGCCTCGCTGAGGCGCACGGCATAGACGCCGGGGCCGCCGGAAAAATTGTCGGCCAGCGCCAGCACCGGCGGCCGCGTCGAGCCCGACAGCTTGGCGATGTGCTGCGCGGCCGGCAGTTCGGTCGGGCCGATGACGACCTTCGATCCCGTCGTTATCGCCTTGACCGCCAGGTCCTTGGCATTGGCCGGATCGCCGTGCGTGTCCTCGACGGTCAGCGTCAGCAGGTTGTTGCCGAGATCGGCCATGGCGAGCT
>NZ_RZOF01000431.1:0-4689 GCF_003998955.1 Mesorhizobium sp. M4B.F.Ca.ET.017.02.2.1
GCCCTCCGAAGATTCGCCATTGTCCTCAGAAGCGGCCTCATCGGTATGTCCGGCAGCGCCTTCGTCCTGGCCGCCTTGCTCTGTCTCGGCCTCAGTGCTGACCTCGATGGTCTCGGCGACCGCCTCGACGACGTCTTCGCCGGCAACCACCGCTTCCTCGCTGCCTGCCGCCTCGCTGCTTGTCGCCTCGCTGCTTTCGCCGTTCTCGTCCGAACCAGCGGCGCTCGCCTCGCGCTTGTGCTCGCCGCGATCGCGGTTCTTGCCGCCGCGCCGGCGGCCGCGCCGGCCGCGATCGCGGGCCTGGTGCTCCTCGCCGTCACCGTCCTCATCGTCGTCGTCCTCGGCCTCCTGCGCTTCCGCGCGCAGCAGCGCCTGACGGTCGGCGACCGGGATCTGGTAGTAGTCGGGATGGATTTCGCTAAAGGCGAGGAACCCGTGACGGTTGCCGCCATATTCGACAAAAGCTGCCTGCAGGGACGGTTCGACGCGCGTTACGCGGGCGAGGTAGATGTTTCCTTTGAGCTGCTTCTTGTCCTGTGATTCAAAGTCGAATTCTTCAATACGATTACCGCGAATGACGACAACGCGTGTTTCCTCCTGGTGGGAGGCGTCTATCAGCATCTTGTTGGGCATTATTTCGTTTCCCCCCGGCAGCCGCCAGCCGCAGCCTGCGGGGCAAAGCCCGCTGCTTCGGTCCTGGGTAAACATGGGTGCCGGACAATTGAACGTCCGCCGGCCGCCGCTTGAGCGCCATGGCGGTGCCGCCCGCAGCCACAATGGCGCGGTTCGTTGCGGACCTTTCCATGATTGCGCTTGAAGCCATCGGCACCAGCAGAACCTTTTGAACCAAAGCCCGGACGAACCGGACCAGCTTGTTTGCTCATACAGAGCCGGCACGGGACAACCCGGCCGTTTTCCTCACGCAGGCGATTCCCCCGCCACGGGCGCACGCCTGCGAAATTCGTCGCGATCACCTGAAGCCTTTTCGCTGGAAGCGAAAGGAGCCGCCTTTCATCTGACCTGTAGCAGGAAGCTGCGGAGGAAGCGGTTCCAGGATTGCAGTGATCCACCATCGCTTTTATGATTTGGCGGCAGGGAAGGCAACCCCGATTTCCGATGCCGGCAAAAAGGAGTTCCCTTAGGGAAGCCCGGCCGTCGGTTCCTTGCGTGAAAAGGCTTGGTTAACCTTCTCTGGATACCAATCGTTAATCGAGTTCGCGGCCTAACCGGCACTTCGATGAAACGACCCGGCGCCTGGCGCCAAACCGGGAGCGACTGGAAAGAGATGGGACTGGCAGGCACCGCAAACAAGGGTCGTTGCGCCGCTTGGCCTATCCTGCATGCCGCCTGCGTGCTTGTGCTGATGGCGGCTTTCCTCGTGTTTTCGGGCGTTTCCCGCGCCGCCGACGCGCCGCTTGGCGCCACCGGCTTCAAGATGGCGGGTGATGCCACCAAGATGCGCATCGTCATGACTTTCGACCGCGAGCCAGACGTCAAATGGTTCCTGCTGCGCGGTCCCAATCGCCTCGTCGTCGACCTGCCGCGCACCAGATTCGCCATTGGCGCCAAGGACGTGAAGGCGCGGGGCCTTGTCCGGGCAGTCCGCTACGGCGATCAGGGCCAGGGATCGCGGCTGATCCTCACCGGCAAGGGGCCGTTTTCGGTCGACAAGCTCGACGTGCTCAAGAACGACGACGGTAGCGGCTATCGCATCGCCATCGACATGTCGGCGGCCTCGGCGCGCGAATTCGATGCCGCCCTCGCCAACCAGGCGTTGACCACCGGCTCGACAGTATCGACCGACAAGGGCGGCAGGGTCGGAACCGGACCGATCTCCAATCCCGGCCATCGCTTCACCGTCGTCATCGACCCCGGTCATGGCGGCGTCGACGGCGGTGCCGAGGGGCTCAACGGCACCATCGAGAAGAACGTCACGCTCGCCTTTGCCACCGAATTGCGCGACAAGCTCGTCGCGGTCGGCAAGTACGATGTGTTCATGACCCGCGAGAAGGACGAGTTCCTGCGGCTGGACGACCGCGTGCGCATCGCCCGCCAGCATGAAGCCGACCTCCTGATCTCGATCCATGCCGACACGATCAGCGTCAAGGGCATTCGCGGCGCGACCGTCTATACCGTTTCAGACAAGGCTTCCGATCCCGAGGCACAGGCGCTTGCCGATCGCGAAAACCTCTCGGATCAGTTCGCCGGCATGGAGATCAAGGACGAAAACAAGGAAGTGACCGACATCCTGATCGACCTGATCCGCCGCGAGACGCACGGCTTCTCGATGAGCTTCGCCCACACCCTGGTCGGGCAGCTTTCCAGCAGCGTCGGCCTTATCAACAACCCGCAGCGCTCCGCCGGGTTCAAGGTGCTGAAGGCGCCGGACGTGCCTTCGGTGCTGGTCGAACTGGGCTATCTGTCAAACGCCAAGGACGAAGCGCAACTGCTCAGCGCCGACTGGCGCGGCAAGGCTGCGCAGAGCATAACCAATGCCGTCGCGCTGTTCGCTTCAGCGAAGGCCGGAACGGGAACCGGGGGCTGACGTTGCTGCCGCCTGCAACCACAGGCGGCGTTGCATGGCGACAACACCCGGCGCTATAATTTCCGCGGAGGGAAGCCGAAAACCCCGTGCTGCCGTATTTTGTCCACATGGTGGCGACATGGGTTTCCCATTGCGGATTGGGACCGTCCCTGAAGCTTGCGCGACAGGCGGCTTCGTTTAGGAAATTCCCGAACCACGGACTGGAGCGGGCATGATTCGTCTCATCGGCTATTTCTTCGGCATCGGCACGACGCTGGCCCTTATCGTGGCCGCCGGCGTGGCGATCTACATCAGCCATCTGGCGAAGGACCTGCCCGACTACGAAGTGCTGGCCAAATACGAGCCGCCGGTCACGACGCGCATCCATGCTTCCGACGGCGCGCTGATGGCCGAATATGCGCGCGAGCGGCGCCTCTATCTGCCGATCCAGGCGGTTCCGGATCGAGTGAAGGCCGCCTTCCTGTCCGCCGAGGACAAGAACTTCTACAACCATCCCGGTATCGATGTGACCGGCCTCGGTCGCGCCATCATCGTCAACCTGCAGAACTTCGGCTCGGGCAGGCGCCAGGTCGGCGCCTCGACGATCACGCAGCAGGTGGCGAAGAACTTCCTGTTGACCTCGGACCAGACCTACGAGCGCAAGATCAAGGAGATGATCCTGGCCTTCCGCATCGAGCAGGCCTATTCGAAGGATCGCATCCTCGAGCTCTATCTCAACGAGATCTTCTTCGGCTTCGGCGCCTATGGCGTGGCGGGCGCGGCGCTGACCTATTTCGACAAGTCGGTCAACGAGCTCACCGTCGCGGAAGCGGCCTACCTTGCTTCGCTGCCGAAGGGCCCCAACAACTACCACCCGTTCAAGCATGCCGACCGCGCGCTGGAGCGGCGCAACTGGGTCATCGACCAGATGGTCGAGAACGGCTACGTGACGCGCGAGGAAGGCGACAAGGCCAAGGCCGAGCCACTGGGCGTGACGCCGCGCCGCAACGGCTCCTATCTGTTCGCGGGCGAGTATTTCACCGAGGAAGTGCGCCGCCAGATCATCGCGCGCTATGGCGAGAATGCGCTCTACGAGGGCGGTCTTTCGGTGCGCACGACGCTCGACCCGAAGATCCAGCTGATTGCCCGCAAGGCGATGCAGAACGGGTTGCTAAAATACGACACGCTGCGCGGTTATCGCGGACCGGTGACCCACATCGATGTCTCCGGCGACTGGGGCGTGCCGCTCGGCAACGTCAAGGGGCTGGAGGACGTGCCGGAATGGTCGCTCGCCGTCGTCCTCGACAGCTCCGACACCGGCCTCTCTATCGGTCTGCAGCCGGCGCGCCAGGTCTCGGGCGACATCGTCAAGGAGCGCGTCGAAGGCACCGTCAGCAAGGAGGACATGGGTTTTGCCATGCGCCACATCGTCGACGGCAAGAGCGTCAAGGCGAAATCGCCGGCGGATGTGCTGCAGCCCGGCGACGTCATTTTCGTGCAGAAGAACGAAGGCTCGGACAGCGCCTACAGTCTGCGTCAGGTTCCGCAAGTGGAAGGCGGCCTCGTCGCCATGGATCCGCACACCGGCCGCGTTCTGGCCATGGTCGGCGGCTTCTCCTATGCGCAATCGGAGTTCAACCGGGCGACCCAGGCGATGCGCCAGCCGGGCTCGTCGTTCAAGCCGATCGTCTATTCGGCCGCGCTCGACAATGGCTACACGCCGGCCTCGGTGATCATGGACGGCCCGATCACCATCCAGAGCGGCAACACCACCTGGACGCCGAAGAACTACGACGGCACGGCGGCCGGTCCGGCGACGCTGCGCTCCGGTATCGAGAAGTCGCGCAACCTGATGACGGTGCGGCTCGCCAACGACATGGGCATGAAGCTGGTGGTTGAATATGCCGAGCGCTTCGGCGTCTACGACCATCTGGCGCCCTACCTGCCGATGGCGCTCGGCTCAGGCGAGACGACCGTGATGCGCATGGTGTCGGCCTATTCGATCATGGCCAATGGCGGCAAGTCGATCAAACCCTCGCTCATCGACCGCATCCAGGACCGCTACGGCAAGACGGTGTTCAAGCAGGACGAGCGCGGTTGCGAAGGCTGCAACGCCGCCGAATGGAAGAACCAGTCCGAACCGGAACTGGTCGACAATTCCGAGC
>NZ_RZOF01000432.1:0-4687 GCF_003998955.1 Mesorhizobium sp. M4B.F.Ca.ET.017.02.2.1
CAGCTACCGTCACGATCCCCTCGCGCTCCGCTGCCGCGCAGAAGCTGGCGACCTCACGCCTGTGTCACCAGCCAGTCCCTTACCTTGCGCGCGTTGTCGCTGAGTTCGCGGTTCTTTGGCCAGATGACGTAGAACCCGATGCCGGTTCTCAGCACATGATCCGTCACCGGCACCAGAAGCCCCGATGCCACGAGGCGCTCGACCAGGTGCCGCCAGCCGAGCGAGATGCCTTGCCCTTCCATCACCGCCTGGATCACCAGCGCATAATCATTGATGCGCAAGCCGCGCTCGGCGTTGCGCAGGCTGGTTCCGGCTGACGCGAACCATTCGTCCCAGTTCGGGGCCTCGCGGTAGGGCTCCTCCAGATGGATGAGCCGGTGCGTGGCGAGTTCCTCGACCGTTTTCGGCTTGCCGAATTTGGCGAGGTAGCTGGGGCCTGCGACCGGGAAGATCTCCTCGTCGGACAGCGACATCGAATGATAGTCCGGCCAGTCGCGCGGCATGCCGCCGCGCACGCCGAGCGGGATGCCCTCGGCGATGATGTCGAGATCGCGATCGGCGGTCTGGATGCGCAGATCGACGCCCGGCAGTTCGTCGCGGAACTGCTGCAGGCGCGGCATCATCCAGAATGAGCCGAAGGCGGTCGAGGCGGCAAGCGTCACATGGCCGCCAGTCGCCTGCAGGCGCAGGTCCTCCGCCGACTTGCGGATATGGGAAAGGCCGAGCGAGACGTCGGCGTGGAAGCGCTCGCCGGCCTCGGTCAGGAGAACCTGGCGATGGCGGCGCTGGAACAGCTTGGCGCCGAGCTGCTCCTCCAGTCCGCGCACGGCGTAGGACACGGCCGCCTGCGTCATGCCGAGCTCGCGACCGGCGGCGGTGAAGCTCGACAGCCGGCCGGCCGCCTCGAAGACGATCAGGCTGCCGGCGGAGGGCAGCAGGTGGCGCAGACTTCGCATAAGCGGAGTTTATACAAGAGATCAGGATTTTCCAGCGTCACAGCTATGTTCCGCCTCGTTAAGTTGACGGGCTGTTGGAGGATGAATTACCATGAATGCACCGGCCGTTGCAGTGACCGAACATGCCAACCGCAGAAGCGGCGGCCGCCTGGGGCGCAAGGCGATACGGGGCGCTCCCGTGGCCTCGTTTCCGACGCTGGTGCGCCAGATCCCGGCTTATCAGATGGTCCCCGACGAGGCGGTGGAACTGATCCACCAGGAATCGCTCTCGATCCTCGAAGAGGTGGGCTGCGAGTTCCGCGACGACGAGGCGATCGCCCTGTGGAAGGCCGCCGGCGCCGATGTCTCCGAAACGCGCGTGCGTATCGACCGTGCGCTCTTGATGGAACTGGTCTCGAAGGTTCCATCGGAATTCACGCTCAATGCCCGCAACCCCGAGCGCACCGTCCGCGTCGGCGGCAAGAATTCCATCTTCGTGCCGATGTATGGCGCGCCCTATATCCGCGACCTCGACAACAACAGGCGCTACGGCTCGCTCGCCGACCTCAACAATTTCCACAAGCTCGCCTACATGGCGCCGGCGCTGCACTCGTCGAGCTCGGTCATCTGCGAACCGATGGAAATCGCTGTGCCGAAGCGTCATCTGCACATCATCCATTCGGCGCTGAAGCACTCCGACAAACCGTTCATGGGCATCGTGACGTCGAAGGAACGCGCCGAAGACACGATGGCGATGGCCGGCATCGTCTTCGGCGAGGACTATGTCCGCGACAATTCGGTCCTGGTGGCGATCACCAACTGCAACTCGCCGCTGGTGTGGGACGCCACCATGCTGGACGCGATGAAGGTCTATGCGCGCAGCAACCAGCCGCTGATCCTGGCGCCCTTCGCGCTGTGCGGCGCCTCGACCTCCGCCTCCGCCGTCGGCGCGGTGGCGCAGGTCAATGCGGAAGCGCTGGCCGGCGTCGCCTTCACCCAGCTGCTGCGTCCGGGGTCGCCGCAGATCTACGGCCAGTTCATGGTGACGGTCGACATGAAGACCGGAGCGCCGATGGGCGGCACGCCGGAGGCGGCGCAGATGATGTATCTGATGGGCGCGCTGGCCAGGAAATATAAACTGCCGTGGCGCACCTCGGGCTTCCATGTCGGCTCCAAATTGAACGACGCCCAAGCCGGCTACGAGGCGAACATGCTGATGCATGCCGCCATCCTTGCCGGCGCCAACTACATCTGGCACTCGGCCGGATGGCTGGAGGCAGGGCTGACCTGCGGCTATTCGAAATTCGCCACCGACTGCGAGCAGCTTGTCGGCTGGTACAAATATGCCGGCGGCCTTCCCTTCGACGATTTCAAGGAAGCGATGGCGGCGATCCGCGAGGTGGGGCCGCAGGGCCATTTCCTCGGCACCCAGCACACGCTCGAACATTTCGAGTCCGCCTTCTTCATGCCCTCGATCATGGACTTCAATTCGTACGAGCAATGGAACGCCGAAGGCGCGAAGGACCACGACACGCGCGGCCGTGAGAAGGCGCGCAACATGCTGGCCGACTATGAGGAGCCGAAGCTCGACGAGGGCATCGCCGAGGGTCTTAAGGATTTGATCGCGCGGCGTGAGGAAAAACTGCCGGACAGCGTTAGTTAGTAAAACAGGCGAAGACCTGACGAACCATAAGGGAGGAAAAAATGGCACTCTTCAGAAGCAATGGCGACCGCGTGCCGGGCGCTATCGAGGCAATGGCAGAAGAAACGCGGGCGGGCCGCATGGACAGGCGTGAATTCCTGGCCCTGGCCAGCGCCTTCGGCGCGTCGACGGCGTTCGCCTATGGCATGATCGGCCTTGCCGTGCCGACTAAAGCACTGGCCGACGAGCCCAAGAAAGGCGGCACGCTGCACGTCTCGATGTCGGTCAAGGCGCAGAAGGATCCGCGCACCTATGACTGGACCGAGATGGCGAACGTCACCCGTTGCTGGCTGGAGCCGCTCGTCCGCTACACGCACCAGTTCACCTTCGAGCCGGTGCTGCTCGAGAGCTGGGACATCAACGACGACGCCACCGAATACACGCTGCACCTGCGCAAGGGCGTCACCTGGAACAATGGCGATGCCTTCAACGCCGATGACGTGGTCTTCAACCTGAATCGCTGGTGCGAGAAGGGGGCGTCCGGCAATTCCATGGCCGCCCGCGTCGGCGCGTTGGTCGACGCCAAGACCGGCAAGGCAAGGGATGGCGCAATCACCAAGGTCGATGACCATACGGTCAAGCTGAAGCTCAGCGAAGCCGATATCGCGATCATACCGGGCTTCACCGACTATCCGGCGCTGGTCGTGCATCGCGACTTCGACAAGGATGGCGCCGACCCAATCAAGAAGCCGATCGGCACCGGAGCGTTCGAGCTGGTATCCTACGACGTTGGCCAGAAGGCAGTCGTCAAGCGTCGCGAGAGCGGCAAATGGTGGGGTGGCGAAACGCCGCTCGACAGTGTCGAGTTCATCGACTACGGCACCGACTTCAACGCCACGCTGAACGCCTTCGATTCCGGCGAGATCGACCTCGACTTCGAAACGCCGGCCGACTTCATCGATGCCCTCGACAAGATGGATCTGGTGAAATCGGAGGTCGCGACTGCGACCACCCTCGTCGCCCGCACCAACATCACCCACAAGCCCTATGACGACCAGCGGGTGCGCAATGCGCTGCAGATGGCGGTCGACAACGATGCCGTCATGCAGCTCGGCTACGCCGGGCGCGGCACCGTTGGCGAGAACCACCACGTCAGCCCGATCCATCCCGAATACTATCCGCTGCCCAAGAAGACACGCGATGCCGCCGCCGCCAAGAAGCTGATGGCGGATGCCGGGCAGGCCGACTTCGAGCATGAGCTGATCACCGTCGAGGACGAATGGCAGAAGAACACCGGCGATGCGATCGCCGGCCAGCTGCGCGATGCCGGCATCAAGGTGAAGCGTACGGTGCTGCCGGGCTCGACCTTCTGGAACGACTGGACGAAGTATCCCTATTCGATGACCATCTGGTACATGCGTCCGCTCGGCGTCCAGGTGCTGGCGCTGGGCTATCGCTCTGGCGAGGCCTGGAATGAGACGGCGTTCGCGAACCCGGATTTCGACGCCAAGCTCAAGGAGGCGCTCTCGCTGGCCGATCCCGCCAAGCGCAAGGAAGTGATGAAGGACGTCGAGCAGATTCTGCAGGATTCCGGCGTCATCATCCAGCCCTTCTGGCAGAAGCTCTACTGCCATATGAGCAAGAAGGTGAAGAACTATTCGATGCACCAGACCTACGAAATGGATTTCCAGAACGTCTGGCTGGACGCCTGAACAACTCCCGAGACTTGCAAGCAACTGCCGCCGGCACCTCTGACAAGAGGTGCCGGCCCGTAATTCACTCATGAGCAATTGGCGCCGAGAAAAAATGTCCGACGACGAGATCATCCTTTCCGAGCTTTCCGACGACGAGCTCGTGCAGCAGATGCACGACGACCTTTATGACGGGCTGAAGGAAGAGATCGAGGAAGGCACCAACATCCTTCTCGAGCGCGGCTGGGTTCCCTACAAGGTGCTGACCGAGGCGCTGGTCGAAGGCATGCGCATCGTCGGCGAGGATTTTCGCGACGGCATCCTGTTCGTGCCGGAAGTGCTGCTGTCGGCCAACGCCATGAAGGCCGGCATGGCCATCCTTCGCCCGCTGCTCGCCGCCACCGGCGCGCCCAAGCAGG
>NZ_RZOF01000433.1:0-1102 GCF_003998955.1 Mesorhizobium sp. M4B.F.Ca.ET.017.02.2.1
GCATGAGCCTGCTCGCCGTCTCCGGTCTCACCAAGCGCTATCGTCGCGGCGGCGGAACCGTCGCCGCCGTCGATGGCGTTGCGTTTGCGAT
This sequence comes from Mesorhizobium sp. M4B.F.Ca.ET.017.02.2.1, assembly GCF_003998955.1. Classification (NCBI taxonomy): domain Bacteria; kingdom Pseudomonadati; phylum Pseudomonadota; class Alphaproteobacteria; order Hyphomicrobiales; family Phyllobacteriaceae; genus Mesorhizobium; species Mesorhizobium sp. M4B.F.Ca.ET.017.02.2.1. The sequence goes on from NZ_RZOF01000433.1 coordinate 92, forward strand.
CGAGCCCGGCGAGACGCTGGCGCTTGCCGGCCCGTCCGGCAGCGGCAAGTCGACCATCGCGCGGCTGGTGCTCAGGCTGACCGAGCCGGACGCCGGCACCATCCAGTTCGAGGGCGCAGACTTCCGCTCGCTGGGCGGATCTGCCCTGCGTGCGAGGCGCGCGCGCCTGCAGATGGTGTTCCAGGATCCGCTCGCCGCCTTCAATCCGCGCGCCACCGTGGCGCGTGTCTTGGACGACCCCTTGCGCATTCACGGCATTGCCTCGCGCACAGAGCGCCCGCGCCGCATCGCCGCCCTGCTGGAGCGCGTTGGCCTTGGCGCCGATCTCGCGCCGCGCGCCATCCACGAGATCTCCGGCGGCCAGCGCCAGCGCGTCGCCATTGCCCGCGCCATCGCCACCAGACCGTCGCTGATCGTGCTCGATGAGGCCGTGTCGGCGCTCGACGTATCGGTGCGCGGTCGGATCCTGGACTTGCTGCTCGACCTTCAGGCCACGGAACGGATCGCCTACCTTTTCATTTCGCACGATCTCGGCGTCGTCCGCGCCGTCGCCCACCGCCTCGTCATCCTCGATGGCGGCCGGGTCGCCGAAAGCGGCGATGCCCGTGCCGTCATCGGCAATCCGCAATCGGCGATCGGCAGGGCGCTGGTGGCGGCGGCGCCGAGATTGAACAGGACCACCGCACCATGACCGACCCCGACGTCAGAGCCGAAAAACTGTCCCGCGAGCTCGATTCCGCTTTCCGCAACCGGGCCGATCTCTACCGTCTCTTCCTCGACGAACTGACGGCCGAACTCGGCGCCGAAAGAGCCGAGGCTGTCATGATCCGCACCATCGAGCAGCGCGGCAGGGAAGTCGCGGCCACAGCCTTCGCCGATTTCGGCCCCAACGATGCGCCGGCGATCGGCGAGGCGTTTCTGGCCGTCAGCCCGGATGGCGGCCGCATGTACCCGACCGATGTCGAGCGCAACGCGACCCACATCGCCTTCAAGGTGAAGCGCTGTCCGCTG
>NZ_RZOF01000433.1:1112-4666 GCF_003998955.1 Mesorhizobium sp. M4B.F.Ca.ET.017.02.2.1
TGGGTCGAGGCCGGCGTCGGCGAGGAGAAGCTCGCCACGCTCTGCCGCATCGCCGGCGCCTTCGATCGCGGCCTGTTCGAGGCGACCGGCGTGCGCTTCGCCAACGTCACCTGGACGCCGGGCCACGGCTCCGGCTGCTGCCACATCGCGCTGACCAACAGGGATGCCGGTTAGCCAGCTTGCCGTCGTCCCGCGCGCTCAGTGGTTGATGCGGTCGCGCATCGCATACCAAAGCATGCCGAGCACATAGAGCGGACCGCGCAGCGCCGTGCCGCCGGGGAACGGCAGCGGGCTAAGCGTCGAGAACAGGTCGAGCCGCGAGGCGTCTCCCGTGATCGCCTCGGCCAGCAGCTTGCCCGACAGCGTGGACAGGATGACGCCCTTGCCGGAATAGCCGTGCGCGAAATAGACCTCGCCATAGTGCCCGACATGCGGCAGGCGCGACGTCGTCACCGACACCAGCCCGCCCCACGCATGGTCGATGCGGCAGCCCTTCAGTTGCGGGAAGGTCTGTTCCATATGCGGCCGTACGAAGCCGGCGATGTCGGCCGGCGGCGACGGCGTGTAGCGCTCGCCGCCGCCGAACAGCAGCCGCCCATCCGCCGACATCCGGTAGTAGTTGACCACGAAGCGCGTGTCGGACACCGCGACGTTGGCCGGGATCACATTGCGCTTGCCCTCCAGCGGCTCGGTGGCGACGATGTAGTTGCCGACCGGCATGATGCGGCTGTTGACACGCGACTCCAGTCCTTGCAGCAGCGCGTCGCCCGCCAGCACGACATGCTTCGCCCGCACCGATCCTGTCGCCGTCGAGACCCTGATCGAAGGCTCCCGCTCCAGCCGCACGGCGACCGAATTCTCGTGGATGGTGACACCGGCCGCGACGGCCGCGCGGGCAAGCCCAAGCGTGTAGTTCAGCGGATGCATGTGGCCGCCGAGCGGCTCGTACATGGCGCCGTGATAGGGCGTGTCGACTTTGCCGCGCGCTTCCGCCGCCGACAGGATCTCGACGTCGCGGAAATTCATCACGCGGGCCAGGCATTCGGCCTCATCTTCCAGGTCCTTGAGGTCGGAACTGTTCACCGCGCCGACCAGATGGCCGCTGAGCCTGAGGTCGCAGTCGATGGCGTGGCGCTCGATGATGTCGAGCACCAGCCCGCGCGCCTCGAAGGCGAGGTCGAACAGCGCCTTCGCCCGTTCCGGTCCGAAGGCCTTGACCAGGCCCTTGGCGCCCTTGCGCAGGCCGGGGATCATCTGGCCGCCATTGCGGCCCGATGCGCCCCAGCCGATCTTGCCGCCTTCGAGCAGCACCACCTTCAGCCCGCGCTGCGCGGCGTGGAGCGCCGCCGACAGCCCGCTGCAGCCGCCGCCGACCACCACAAGGTCGGCCTCGACATCGCCGATGAGCGCCGGATGATCCGGCGCCGGATTGGCGGTGGCGACATAGTAGGATTTGCCGATATCGAGACCGGAATTGAAACCCGTCGAACTGGAAACCATGGTCACACCTTGAGCAAAAGGTGGTCGCGTTCCCAGGACGTCACGACGCTCTGGAACAGGTCGAGCTCGACGCTCTTGACGCGCAGATAGGTCTGGAAGAAATCCTCGCCGAGCAGCGCCCGCACCGGCGCGCAGGCGGTGAAACGGTCGAGCGCCTCCTCCATGGTCTTCGGCAGCGTGCTCTTGATCTTGTAGGCATTGCCAGACGCTTCCGCCGAGCGCGCGATCTTCTCCTCCACGCCGAGATAGCCCGCGAGCAGCGAGCCGGCGATCGCCAGATAGGGATTGGCATCGGCCCCCGGAAGCCGGTTCTCCACCCGCCGCGCGGCGCGGCCGCCCGCCGGCACGCGCAGGCCGCAGGAGCGGTTGTCGTGCGACCATTCGATATTGGCCGGCGCGCTATGGTTCGGACGGATGCGCCGGTATGAATTCACGTTCGGCGCAAACAGCGGCATGATTTCGGGAACGTATTTCTGCAAGCCGCCGATGAAATGGCCGAACATCGCGGTGTCGGCATCGTGGCCGCCGGCGAACAGCGTGTTGCCGGCCTCGTCGACGATCGACATGTGCAGATGCATCGAGGAGCCGGCCTGCGCCGCGATCGGCTTGGCCATGAAGGTGGCGTGCATGCCGCTCGCCTGAGCCGCCTGCCTGGTCAGGCGCTTGAACAACAGCACCTTGTCGGCCAGCGCCAGCGCATCGCCATGCAGGAAGTTGATTTCCAGTTGCGCCGTGCCCGACTCATGGATCAGCGTATCGAGCGGCAGCCCCGCGGCCGCCGCATGCGCGTAGATGCGCTGGATCACCGGCTCGAACTCCTCCAGCGCCGCCATGTCGTAGGGATGCTGCACGCTTTCGGCGCGGCCGTTGCGCCCGGCCGGGGCGGTCAGCGGCTGGTCCGGGTCGGGATTTGGCGCGGTGAGATAGAATTCGAGCTCCGGCGCCACCACCGCCCGCCAGCCGCGCTGGCGATAGAGATCGAGCACCGCCCGCAGGACGTGACGCGGCGAGGCCATCCACGGGCGGTCGTCCATGTGGAAGGCATCGGCAAAGACATAGGCCTTGCCAGGCCCGCCGCCGGGCGCCAGGCAAAGTGTCGAGACATCCGGCACCATGCGCATGTCCGGGTCCGAATAGGCGAAGCCTTCGTCGATCGAGCCGGAATAGCGGCCGTCAATGCTGACCAGGAAGGCGCTGCTCGGCAGATAGAGCGCGCGGTCTTCCAGCGCCTTCAGGAATTTCGCCGCCGGCAGCGCCTTGCCGCGCAGCACGCCGTTCATGTCGGGCACCAGGCATTCGACTTCGCTGATCGCGTGCGCGGCCAGCCAGCTTTTCGGATCGTTGGCGCCGCTCGTCGGCGGCAGGGTCGTCAGGTGGTTTTCAGGCATTTGGTCATGTCCGTATCAAAGAGAGGATCGCTTCGGCGGCCACATCCGTTCCGGGCTTCAGCGCCATCTGCGCTGCATTGTCCTTCAGGCGGGCGCGCATCGCATCGTCGGCCAGCAGGCCGAGGATCGCTCGCTCCAGTACTCCTTCGGTCCAGCCATCGCGGCCGATATGGTTGCCGACGCCGGTCTCCTCGGCGCGCCGCGCATTGTCGTGTCCGTCCCAGCAATAGGGCATGATCAGCGACGGCACGCCGAAGCGAAGCGCCTCGCAGAAACTATTGTTGCCGCCGTGATGGATGAAGAGGTCCGATTTCGCCACCACCGAGGGCTGTGGGAACCAGGCGCCGAGATAGACATTGTCGGGCACCGCGCGATAGGCATCGCGCAGGCCGCCGACATTGACGATGAAGCGTGCCGGCAGCCGGTCGAAGACGGCAAGCATGCGCTGGATCAGCCCGACATCCATGGCGCCCAGGCTGCCGAAGCTGAGATAGACCAGCGGCCCGCCGTTGCGCGGAAAGACCGGCACCTCGAACGGCCCCTCGGAGCGGACGCAGCCCTCGAGATAGGTGAAGCGCGCGGGGTCGAGCGGCTCGGCGCGTTCGCGGCGCACGATGGCCGGCGTCAGCAGCAGGTTGAGATCGGGCGATGCCTCCAGGAACAGGC
>NZ_RZOF01000434.1:0-4655 GCF_003998955.1 Mesorhizobium sp. M4B.F.Ca.ET.017.02.2.1
CCGCGCCCGGCGCGGCATCGGCTACCTGCCGCAGGAGGCCTCGATCTTCCGGGGCTTGAGCGTCGAACAGAACATCCGCGCCGTGCTCGAAGTGGTCGAGAAGAGCCGCAAGGCACGCGAGCGCAGCCTCGACGAGCTGCTCGAGGAATTCCACATCAGCCATCTGCGCAAGGCGCCCTCGCTGTCGCTGTCCGGTGGCGAGAGGCGGCGTCTCGAGATCGCACGCGCGCTCGCCACGCGCCCGGCCTATATGCTGCTCGACGAGCCTTTCGCCGGCATCGACCCGATCGCGGTGGCCGATATCCAGCAGCTGGTGCGGCACCTGACCGCGCGCGGCATCGGCGTGCTGATCACCGATCACAATGTGCGCGAGACGCTCGGCCTGATCGACCGCGCCTACATCATCCACGCCGGCCAGGTGCTGACGCATGGCCGCGCCGACGAGATCGTCGCCAATGCCGATGTGCGGCGGCTTTATCTCGGCGAGGGTTTTACCCTCTAAACAGGAAATCCAGCTCCCGACGCAATTTTTCGGCGATTTTTGGGATTCTTGTCCGATTTTTGCCTGAAATAACGCTCCGGTAAGCGCGTTTTGCTACCGTTTCCCTTGACAAGCAAAAGCCGGGCCAGTTTGTTTGTCCCGGTCGGAAAAACTCGTTCCGGCATGTCCTGTGCGTAGAGGCGTTTGAAAACCAACCATGGCGCTGGCGGCGAAATTACAGCTACGGCAGTCCCAGTCGCTGGTGATGACGCCGCAACTGATGCAGTCGATCCGGCTGCTGCAGCTCACCCATGTCGAGCTCGAGCGCTTCATTGATGACGAGATCGAGCGCAACCCGCTGCTGGAGCGCGCCGAGCCGCAGGACGACGCGGCGAGCGACCCGGCGCAGAAGAGCGATGCCGCGCCGGAAACCGCCGCCGACGGCGACTGGTTCGAAGCCGAGACCGAATGGAGCGCCGAAGCGATCTCGGACAAGCTCGATTCCTCGCTGGAGAATCTCTTTCCCGACGATCCCGGCACCAGCGAGCGGCTCGGTCCGGATCTCAGCGCGCAATGGAAATCGGCTTCCGGCAGCGGCATGGGCGCGTCCTCGCCCGAAGGTTTCGATGTCGGCGACATGGCCGCCAGCGCGATCACGCTGCGCGAACATGTCGGCGAGCAGATCGCGCTCGCCTTCGCCGACCCGGCGGCGCGGCTGATTGCCGGGGAGCTTGCCGATGGCCTCGATGAAGCCGGCTATCTGCGCGCCGACATGGCCGAGATCGCGGCTCGCCTCGGCGCCAGCGAAGCGGCGGTGGCCAAGGTGCTGGTGATCTGCCAGACGTTCGAACCCGCCGGCCTGTTTGCCCGCGACCTCGCCGAATGCCTGTCGCTGCAGCTTGCCGTGCGCGACCGGCTCGATCCGGCGATGCGGGCGCTGGTCGCCAACCTCGAGCTGCTGGCGCGGCGCGATTTCCAGACGCTGAAGCGGATCTGCGGGGTCGACGAGGAGGATCTGCTCGACATGCTGGCCGAGATCCGGGCCCTCGATCCGCGGCCCGGAATGGCGTTTTCGGGCGGCGCCAGCGACGCCATCGTCGCCGATGTCGAGGTGCGTGCCGCCAACGACGGCAGCTGGGCAGTCGAGCTCAATGCCGAGACGCTGCCGCGCGTCCTGGTCGACAATGTCTATTTCGCCAGGGTTTCGGGCCACGCGAAGGACCAGGCGGAGAAGGACTTCCTGGCCGAGTGCCTGCAGAGCGCCAACTGGCTGACGCGCAGCCTCGACCAGCGGGCCAAGACCATCCTCAAGGTCGCTTCGGAGATCGTTCGCCAGCAGGACGCCTTCCTGGTCCATGGCGTGCGCCACCTCAAGCCGCTCAATCTGCGTACGGTGGCCGATGCCATCGGCATGCACGAATCGACGGTGAGCCGGGTCACGGCCAACAAATACATGCTGACGCCGCGCGGCGTGTTCGAACTGCGCTATTTCTTCACCGCTTCCATCGCCTCGGCGGGCGGCGGCGAGGCGCATTCCTCGGAAGCGGTGCGCGACCGCATCAAGCAATTGATCGATGAGGAAAAGCCTGTCGACGTGCTCTCCGACGACGCCATCGTCGACATGCTGCGGGAAAGCGGCGTCGACATCGCCCGCCGTACAGTCGCCAAATACCGGGAAGGCATGAATATTCCCTCCTCGGTGCAGCGGCGGCGTGAAAAGCGCGCTATCGCCAGCGCCGGGCGCTGACCGCACCGTCAAACGGCCGCGGCGCGGATTTCCACAGTTTTCGAGCTTCATTGACAAGCCGCAATGAAGTGTCTAGAAGCCCGCCCGCATGAGGCGGGCCTGAAACCCGCAAGCGGATGGGTCCGTCACAGCGAAGGCCTCGCGACGGCCAGAAGGCAACTTGTGATCAACCGGAAAGTTCGGATTTAAAATCGGCGCGAGCGCCGCCGCAAAGCTTGTGCGCGCGGACCACGAGTATAAACTCGGGACAGTTTGAAGCCTGAGTAGGGAAGGTCAGTTTTCAGATGAAACTGCGCATTTCGGGAAAACACATGGACATCGGCGATGCGTTCCGTACGCGCATCAACGACCGTGTCGGCGAGGCGATCGGGAAATATTTCGATCGCGGTTTTTCAGGGCATGTCACGGTCATCAAATCGGGGTCGCGCTTTTCGGCCGACTGCATGATCCGGCTCGATTCCGGCGCCTCATTGCAGGCGACGGGCGACGCACAGGACCCCACGCTTGCCTTCGAGGCGGCGGCTGATCGCCTCGAAACCCGCCTGCGGCGCTACAAGCGCCGCCTGAAATCGCACAACTCCGGCAACGGCAATGGCGAGCCAACCGACATCGCCTATACGGTGATGGCGCCTCTCGCCGACGACGACGAGGAGATTCCGGAGAATTTCGCTCCGGCGGTCGTCGCCGAGTCGACCATGACGCTGCGCACCATGTCGGTGGCGTCCGCCGTCATCGAGCTCGACACCAAGGACAGCCCGGTCTTCGTGTTCCGCAACGCCGGGAACGAGCATCTCAACATCGTCTACCGCCGGCCGGATGGGAACATCGGCTGGATCGACCCGTCCACGACCAAAGTCGCACAGGGATAGCAGCCAGCCGCGCGAGGGGGCGAGGACTGGCTGCGGCGGGCGAACAAGGGATTTTTCAGGCATGGATCTTAGCGATCTGATCAACGTTCCGGCGATCATGCCGGCGTTGAAGGCGAACTCCAAGAAACAGCTGCTGCAATTGCTGTCCGAGAGGGCGGCGGCGATTTCGGGCATTCCGGAGCGTGAGGTGTTCGACACCATCCTGCAGCGCGAGCGGCTGGGTTCGACCGGAGTCGGCAACGGCATCGCCATTCCGCATGGCAAGCTGGCCGGGGTGAAGCGGATCGCCGGCGTCTTCGCCCGGCTGGAAACGCCGGTCGATTTCGAGGCGCTGGACGACCAGCCGGTCGACCTGGTGTTTCTGCTGCTTGCGCCGGAGGGTGCTGGCGCCGACCATCTCAAGGCGTTGTCGCGCATCGCGCGCGTGCTGCGCGACGCCGACACCGTGGCCAAGATCAGGGGTACGCGCGATGCGGTGGCGATCCACGCGCTGTTGTCGGACACGCAGGCCTCGCACGCGGCCTGAAGCTCTTTTCGGGATTAAGACCTTCGGAGGGCCGCCAAAAGCGGCCCTTTCCATTTGGATCCTGACAGACCGCCGTCAGTGAATGGCGACGGTGGTCAGGTCGTTCTCCAGCGCGCCAGCCAGCGCCCGGTCGCGGGCGTCGGACAGCAGGATCGGCTGGCCATTGGCCGCAAACAGCGCCCACAGCTCCATGCCGGGCGCGATTTCGTCGAGGCCGGGGAAGCGGCCGCGCAAATCGTCGCTCGAGACTTTCCGGAGATAGGCGACCGAGCCTTCGCCGAGATGGGCGAATTCGCCGCTGGTCATGGTCGAGGTTTCGTCGGTTCTGGTCATTTCAAGCCTCCTTGACGCGAGGACGCCGTCCAAGGCCGCCCCGCATGAGAGCCATTAGAGCGCCGTGCGTCCAGTTGGACGCACAAAGGACGCTCTAACTTCAAGTCTGCTGCATCGTGCTTTCGGAAAATCGATTCCGATTTTCCGGCCGATGCAGCGGTAAAATCAGTCTTTCACCGATATGTTTATTTTCCGTACCAGCCGCTCGACCTCCGGCCGATCGAGATCGATCGACAACAGGCCGTTCTTCAGCTCCGCCGCGATCACCCGCATGCCGTCGGCCAGCACGAAACAGCGCTGGAACTGGCGCGCGGCAATGCCGCGGTGAAGGAATTCGCGCTCGGTATCGTCGTTCTGACGGCCGCGCACGATCAACTGGTTCTCCTCCGTCGTGACATCGAGGTCGCTTTCGGCGAAGCCGGCGACGGCGAGCGTGATGCGCAGCCTTTCGGCCATGCCGTCGGCACCGCTGAGGCGCTCGATGTTGTAAGGAGGATAGCTGTCACCGGACTTCGCCAGACGCTCGAGCGTCTTTTCCATCGTGTCGAAGCCCAGGAGAAGCGGGCTCGAAAAGGGCGTCATTCGGCTCATGTTACAGTGTCCTCTGGAGAGCGACATAAACTGGAAAAACCCGGATGGCATTTTTCCCGATTGTCTTGATATGGTCCGCCGCGCGGACAAGTTCAAGCCATCACAAAC
>NZ_RZOF01000435.1:0-4535 GCF_003998955.1 Mesorhizobium sp. M4B.F.Ca.ET.017.02.2.1
TCATGGTGACGCGGCCCTTGGGCCTGGCGGCGCGTCGCCTGGACGCCTCCGGGGGATCGCGCAATTCCGTCGGTTCGCTCATGGTCGTTTTCCCAAACCCGGCCAGTTGTTAAGCAAAGGCCGGCAGCAACGGCAAGATGGCTTTCGTGGAAGCGCATTTATCGAAATGCAGCTTGATTATAACTATTACCAAACGCGACGTATTCCGCGCCAGCCGCGTCGCACGCCGACGAAACGACCGGACTAGGTCAGCAAAGCTGACGATTTCCTTTAGAATTTCCTCGCGATGGCCCGCTTTGCCGCTGGCGCTCTTCTTCCTCCTTGCGCTCTGCTTTGGCTGCCAGATCTCCCGCCCGGCTGTATCGGCCATCCTCAATAACTAATACTATTTACTAATAGCTGTAAGCGTTCTACTGTCAACTCGTCGTTACCGGATCCGGGCTTCCGGCTGGTGGCGTCAAGGCGTGCGATGCGGTGCGCCATCGGGCCGGCAAGCCGCCGGAAGAGGGTCGCCGCACACTCACGAAAATGTCAGACAAATCGGACTATTTACGAACTGCGAATGAGTGTCTAGTGTCTCGGTCGCGGCTGGATTGGCGCCATTTCAAGGTTGCCGGATCTGGGGCCAAACCCTTGAGGAGAGGGGTGCCCGCGCCGCAAGCGACACATTCTGTCTGTGTTTCAAAAGGGAGGTTGAACATGAAATCTGTGATCCGAACTGCGTCCATCGCCGCCGCGGCCCTGGCGCTCGGCCTGTCGGCGAGCGCGATCGCGCGCGCCGACGACAAGCCGACGCTGGCCTTCGTCGTCAACGGCGCATCCGACTTCTGGAAGGCGGCGGAAGCCGGCGTGAAGAAGGCGCAAGGCGAGCTGCCGGACTACAATCTGGAGCTGAAATATCCGGAGCAGTCGTCCGTCGCCATCCAGCAGCGGCTGATGGATGACCTGGTGACGGCCGGCGTCAAGGGCATCATGGTCTCCGCCGTCGACCCCAAGACCTCGACCGACGGGCTGAACAAGATCGCGTCCCAGACGGCGCTGTTCACCACCGACTCGGACGCCCCGCAGACCAAGCGCGTCGCCTATATCGGCTCGTCCAACGTCGATGCCGGCAAGCAGGCGGCCGAGATCGCCAAGAAGGCGATGCCGGACGGCGGCAAGTGCCTCGGCTTCGTCGGCCTGCTCGGCGCCGACAACGCCAAGGAACGCATCCAGGGCATGAAGGACGGACTCGCCGGCACCAAGATCGAACTGGTGGACGTGCGCGGCGACGACATCGACCAGGCACGCGCCAAGAAGAACGTCGAGGACGCGCTGGTCGCCAGCCCCGACATCACCTGCATGGTCGGCTTCTATTCCTACAACACGCCGCGCATCTATGAGGCGCTGCGCGACGCCGGCAAGCTCGGCCAGATCACCGTCGTCGGCTTCGATGACGATCCGATCACGCTGGGCGGCGTCAAGGAAGGCACCGTTGCCGCCACCGTGGTGCAGCAGCCGTTCGAGTGGGCCTATCAGGGCATGAAGCTGATGGCCGCCTATCTCAAGGGCGACAAGTCGGGCATCCCGGAGGGCGGCCTGATCATCGTGCCGACCAAGATCATCGGCAAGGACGATGTCGACGCCTACGCCGCGAACCTCAAGGCGATGGCCGGCAAGTAGGACGACGCCCGTTTCGCCGGCTCAGGGATCTGCCTTGAGCCGGCGATCATATTGACGGGCCCGCGAAGGCCCGTCAGTCTGAGGCCAAAACGCCCACCGGCTGCTGTCAGGCGTGATGAATTATTCCGACGTATCCATTGCTCAATCCGCAATCGCTCCGTTCCTGAGCCTGGACGGCGTGCGCAAGACCTATCCCGGCGTGGTGGCGCTGGACGGCTTTTCCATGGAGGTGCGGCCGGGCGAGGTGATCGGCCTGGTCGGCGAAAACGGCGCCGGCAAATCGACGCTGATGAAGATCCTCGGCGGCGTGACGCGGCCGGATACCGGCACCATCACCGTCGATGGCGTCGCGCATGATGGGCTCACCGTCGAGGCCAGCATCGGTTCCGGCATTGCCTTCGTGCACCAGGAACTCAACCTGTTCGAGAACCTCGACGTCGCCGCCAACATCTTCTTCGGCCGCGAGCCGCTGAAGGCTGGGCCGCTGAAGCTCGTCGACCGCTCGAAGCTGCGCGAGATGGTGGCGCCGCTGCTGAAGCGCGTCGGCGCCAATTTCTCAGCCGACGCGCCGGTCGCCTCGCTGTCGCTCGCCCAGCAGCAGATGGTCGAGATCGCCAAGGCGCTGTCGATCAAGGCGCGGCTGGTGATCCTCGACGAGCCGACATCCAGCCTGCCGATCGCCGAGACCGAGAAGCTGCTCGACGTCATCAAGGCGCTGAAGGCGGAAGCCATCAGCGTCATCTTCATCTCGCACCGGCTGCACGAGGTCGAACGCGTCGCCGACCGCGTCGTCGTGCTGCGCGACGGCATGCTCGCCGGCACGCTGCCGAAAAACCAGATCAATCACGACCAGATGGTCAAGCTGATGATCGGCCGCATGCTGAAGGAACGCGAGCGGGTCTCGGATTCCGCGCATGCGCCGGGTGGCACGGCACTCTCGGCCAGGGCGGTGCGCACCAGCGCCTATCCGGAACGCCCGGTCGATCTGGACGTCCGCCACGGCGAAATCCTCGGTTTTGCCGGGTTGGTCGGTTCCGGCCGCACCGAGCTGGCGCGGGTGCTGTTCGGCATCGACGAGCGCTTCGGCGGCAGCGTGACGCTGGATGGCAAGACGCTGAAGCTCGGTTCGGCCGCCGACGCTGTCGCGAGCGGCATCTTCCTGGTGCCGGAGGACCGCAAGCTGACCGGCATCCTGCTCGACCTCTCGATCGCCGAGAACATCTCGCTGCCCAACCTGCCGGCGCATGCGAAGCATCAGCTGGTCTCGACCAGCGCCGAGATCGCCACCGCCGAGAAGCAGAAGAGCAATCTCGGCATCAAGGCGCCGTCGGTCGCGACCCGCACCGGCACGCTGTCGGGCGGCAACCAACAGAAGGTGGTGCTGGCCAAATGGCTGGCGATGAACCCCAAGGTGATGATCCTCGACGAACCGACGCGCGGCATCGACATCGGCGCCAAGGCCGAGATCTACGGCCTGATGCGGGCGCTGGCCGACGCCGGCGTCGCGGTGCTGATGATCTCCAGCGACATGGAAGAAGTGATCGGGGTGTCGGACCGCATCGCAGTCATGCATGAGGGGCAGATATCCGGCATCCTCGAGAAGGACGACTTCAGCCAGGAGAACGTGCTTCGGCTGGCGGTGGGCAAGAAGCCGCTGCCGGCCCAGGCGGTGGGAGGAGCGCAATGAGCAAGAAAGATCTCGGCCTGCTGGTGCTGATCCTGGTGGTCGGCGCGGTGGTGACGGCCATCAACCCGCGCTTCCTGTTGCCGATCAATCTTGCCAACACCTCCAACCTGATCGGCCTGTTCGGCATCCTGTCGATCGGCCAGGCCTTCGTCATCATCACCGGCGGCATCGAGCTCTCGGTCGGCTCGGTGGTCGCGCTGCTCGGCACGCTGTTCATCGACTTCATCGCCGTGCGCGAGCTGGACTGGCCGCTGGCCTTCGTGCTGATCATCGCGCTCGGCGCGATCATCGGCCTGGTGCATGGCTGGCTGATCACGCGGCTGAAGCTGCAGCCCTTCGTGGTGACGCTGTGCGGCTTGCTCATCTACCGCGGCGTGGCGCGCTTCTACACCGCCGACGGCACGGCCGGCTTCGCCTTCGGCCAGAATTTCCCGGACCTCGAATTCCTCACCGCCGGACGCAGCTACGGCGTGCCGAACAGCTTCATCGCGCTGATCATCATCGCCATCGTCATGTGGGTGGTGCTGCACCGCTCGGTATTCGGGCGCTATCTGTACGCCATCGGCAAGAACGAGGAAGCGGCGAAATATTCGGGCATTCGCACGGGCCGCATCGTCATGGCGGCCTACGTCATCTGCGGCGTGCTGACGGCGCTGTCGGCGATCTACTTCGCCATGTACACGCGCTCGATCTCGCCGGCGAGCCACGGCCAGTTCTACGAGCTCTATGCCATTGCCGCCGCCGTGCTCGGCGGCTTCTCGCTGCGCGGCGGCGAAGGCTCGCTGATCGGCGTCATCCTCGGCACGGTGCTGCTGCAGGAGCTGCAGAACCTCGTCAACCTGCTCGGCATCCCGTCCTCGCTGAACTTCGCCGTGATGGGCGGGGTGATCCTGATCGGCGTGCTCGTCGACCAGCAATGGGGCGTGTTCCGGGCGCGGCGGCAGATGATCGACGCGACGCGCAGGAACGTCGCCGGCGCACCGGCGGAGTAGCTTCCTTCGTTCGAGTTCGGCAGGCAGCGGGCAGTTTCAACTTCGCGTGATGCCACCCTTTTTCGGACGTTGGCGCTGCCCCTCACCTGCCTGCCGGCATCCTTGTAACTTGTCCCTTGCCGACTCTGCTATTGCAGCAGGTGCGGTGGCGGACGAGAGACCGGAGCATCTTTGGGCCTTGAAGCCCGTGGGAG
>NZ_RZOF01000436.1:0-4520 GCF_003998955.1 Mesorhizobium sp. M4B.F.Ca.ET.017.02.2.1
CTGCTCGCTCAGCGCGGCGACCGTCGGCGCTGCCGGCGCCTGAGCCGGTTACCGAAGAGGCGGAACCGACCGCCGAACAGCCGGTCGCGACCGCGCCGGCAGCGCCGACGGTCGCCGCGCTGAGCGAGCAGCAGCCGCTGGACGAAGTGGTCCCGGACGTCGTCGAGACGGTGGCGCCCGAAGTCGTCATCCCGTTGCCGCAGCCGAAGCCGGTGGATGCGCCGGCGGAACCCAAGGTCAAGAAGCCGGTTGAGGCCAAGGCGAAGAAGCCCGTCGACAAGCAGCGACCGAAGAAGGAGAAGCCGGCGCCGGCGGAGACGGCGATGGCGGCCAGCGTCGACGCCAGGCCGGCCGCGCGCATGGCGGCGCCGAAGGCAACGGAGGGAGCGCAGCGGTCCGGCGCCAGTCCGGCGCGGTGGAATTCCAGCCTGGCGGCGTGGATCAGGCGGCACACGCGCTATCCGAGCGCGGCCCGGTCGAGGCGGGCCGAAGGCAGCCCGAACGTAACCTTCACGGTCGATTCCTCCGGCCGGGTAGTCTCCGCCCGGCTGGCGCGGTCTTCCGGCGACGCCGACCTCGACCGCGCGGCAATCGGCGCGCTGCAAGGCGCCTCGGTGCCGGCGCCGCCACCCGAACTCGGCGCCCGCGTCACCCGCACCGCGCCGTTTGTTTTCAGTCTGCGGAACTAGAGCATGGAGACTTTGTCCCCGCGGCGCAGCCCTAAAGGTGCACGATCGCCGGAAGCTTGAGGCGCATCCGCTGGCTTTCGGCGAAGGCCAGGGCAAAGGATCCCGGCTCGAACGAGTAGGTGCGTTCCTCCTCGTCCTCGAGGACCCGGACAAAACATTGCCTGTCCGTCTCGACCAGTTCAATCCGCGTGCCCGAAGGGCCGCCATAGCGGTCCAGATAGGCACGCGCTTCGCGTTGTGAATAAGGCACGGCTTCCTCCCATCCGACGAAAACATGCACTGACGCTAATGAACCTTTGGGCCGCGAGAGACTATGACGTAGCTCACATGGGCTCGGCGTTTCGGGCAGCGATCGGCGCGGCCTGACCGGCCGGCCTCAGCGCCTGCCCGAAAAAATCATCTGCGCGAGCTTCTTCCTTTCATGCATGGCGGGGCCGGCCTGCCAGCCGACGTCCTGCTGCAGGTTCGGCGGCAGGGCGTCCATCATGTACCTGGTCTTGGCGCTGTTGTGCGCACGCATGATCAGGCGGCTGTAGTCGGCCAGGCTTCCGAGCATCGACATCGGCATTGTCCTTCGCGTCGTTGCGACGGCGAAGTGATCGCCGTCGCATGATGCAGGAAGGATGTGCCGGGTCCGTTTCGGGGGGATGGCACGAAAAGGCACGGGCTGTTTCCGGAATCATCGGTTTGGAAACATTGGCATGCAAATGACTTCGATCGCCTTGCTGTCAGGACAATCCCGGCGAAGCGGCAAGAACGGCTCCGGAATCCTTTGTCACATGTCGGCTGCCGGCGGGGCCGACAGGACATCCCGCGTCTGCTGCAGATAGGCGTAGCCGTAGCGGGCATCGGGCTCCAGATAGGCCCCCTCGGCCCATTCGTTCCAGGCGTTGACGAATATCAGGCGGCTGTCGAAATCGGCAAAACGATCGGATGTGTCGACGACCGCGTTGCTCAGCCATACGCGAGAACTTCTATCACTCTGCGCGCCTTCGGATGGTCGACTGTCCGGGCGTCTAGGTCTTTTCCCAAAACCTCGTAAACGTGAAGTCAGATGACTTTTGCGACGAAGGCAAAGGGACAGTGGCCTGATTGTCAGTGCCGAAATCGTAGCTGCCAAACGCGCTATCGAAATCGAGTACGGCTTGGCAGTACGCACCGTTCGCGCGCCGGTACTCGTTGAGGAGCATTCGCCGCGACTTATCCGGCATATCCGTGGACCGACCAAACTCCTCAAGAATCCGATCCATCATGAAGTTGTCGAGAGAATTCACATCCGCTGCTTCTTTGAAAGTCTCGGCGTTCGGAACGCGTGCGCCTGCAATAGCGTGCTGGAAACTCGATATCACAAGCGGGGATAGGTGCCCGTTCTCTCTGATGGATCCGTTGCGCCCCACCAGAGGGGCTACGCAGCTGAGGCTGTGCGCTGCTAGCAATGCTTCGCAACGATCCCTGGTAACCAGAGATAGTCGAATAGCTGTCGCAGCTCCCTTGGGGTGCAACGGTCTAGGTATGGGGTATCGATAGTAGAAGATTCCGTGTCGGGAGCGTGACAGGTAGGCGGGCATGCGCATAGCAATGGCTCACTTGGTTGTCCCACCAGCGAAAACCCATTGCTAAGGCTTTGATTTTAGATCCGCTGGTGGAGCTGAGGGGGATCGAACCCCTGACCTCATCATTGCGAACGATGCGCTCTCCCAGCTGAGCTACAGCCCCGTCCAGCGGATGGCGCATTTATCGGGCGCGACCGTTTCGTGTCAAGGCGAAACGACCCGACATCTGCCGTCCGCTCCGGCATGCGCGCAAGGCGGCTCTTGCCGCTTTGGCCGGCAATGGCTACATGTCGGCAACAATTGGAGACCGGCATGATCGCCCTTATTCAGACCATCGTCATGGCGCTTGACCTCTACTGGTGGATCATCATCGCCTCGGCGATCTTTTCCTGGCTCTATGCCTTCAACGTCGTCAACTCGCGCAACCAGTTCGTCGGCACCATCGGCAACGTGCTCTACAGGCTGACCGAACCGGCGCTCAGGCCGATCCGCCGTTTCATGCCCGATCTCGGCGGCGTCGACATCTCGCCGATCATCCTCTTGCTGATCATTTTCTTCATCCGCCAGTTCCTGCTGACCACGGTGCTGTCGCTGGTCGTCTGAGGCATGAGCATGCCGCCGTTCCGCTCGCGCGACGACGGCATAGACCTGTTCGTCCGGCTGACGCCGAAGGCGGCGCTCGATCGGATCGAGGGCGTCGAGACGACAGCCGACGGCAGAAGCCACCTCAAGGCCCGTGTGCGCGCCGTGCCGGAAAACGGCGCCGCGAATGCCGCGCTGGTAAAACTGGTTGCCAAGGCGCTGGGCGTTCCGGGGTCGTCGGTGTCGGTTGTCGCGGGAGGCACGGCGCGGCTGAAGACGCTGCGGATAGTGGGAGATGCGGCTGAGCTGGCGAAGCGCATCGAGGCATTGAGCGGCGGCCAAGGCAAACCGCATTGATGGCTGCTAATCATATCGTCGGTCGGCGCTGCCCCTCATTGCCCTGCCGGGCATTTCTCCCCGTATAGTGACGGGGAGAAAGATGCCGTCGCCGGCGATTTCGCCAACCATAAACGTTGCAGAAAATTGCGCTGCGGGCGCGGCCAGCCCTCTTCTCCCCGTTTACGGGGAGAAGGTGCCGGCAGGCGGATGAGGGCGGCGCGACGATTCCAGGATTGGCTCGGTTCTCACCGAATGTCCCCATTCGGCATCCCGTGACCATGGAAAGATGACCCCTCAATCCCCCAGCGGCAGGCGGGGATCGTCGACCTTCAGCGTGTTCACGCTCTGCTTGATGCGGCGCAGGTTCTCCAGCACCTTCGGGCCGCGTGTCTCGGCGACCGAGGTCACGATCATGTCGACGATGGCGAGCAGCGCATAGCGCGACGAGGTCGGCTTGTAGATGTTGCCGTCCTCGAACGACTGCAGATGGATGACCGTGTCGGCGGCCTTGGCGAGCACGGAGTCCGGGGCGGTGACGGCGACCGTTGTGGCGCCATATTGCTGGGCGACCTGCACCGCTTCGATGACCGATCGCGCATAGCCCGACACCGAAAAGGCGACAAGCGTGGTCTCGGGCGTGGCGACGGCGGCATACATGCGCTGCAACTGTCCGTCGATCTGCGCCAGCACCGGCAGGCCCAGCCGGAACAGCCGGTTCTGCATTTCGGTCGCCATCATCGAGGAGATGCCGCCGGAGCCGATGCACAAGACGTTGCCCGAGGTTGCAATGCGCGCGGCGACGCCGACCAGCGTCGTCATGTCGAGACTCTCGCTGGCGCGCTGGATGGCCGATATCGCCGCCTCGGTGATGGCGGATGCGATGCGCTGCTCGCGGGCGTCGCGGCTCAGCGGCTCCGGCGACAGGTACTGGCCGCCGATGGCGATCGCCTGCGCCAGGTAGAACTTGAAATCACGCAGGCCCTCGCAGCCGAGATTGCGGCAGAAGCGGGTGACGGTCGGCTCGCTGACGCCGACACGCGCCGCGATCTCCGAGATCGCCGCCTTGGAGGCGAAGTCGAGGTCGGACAGAACGAGGCCGGCCAGCCGACGGTCCGACTTGGTGCCGTCCTGCGACATCAGTTGCAGCCGCGTGATGATGTCGGCAGGCGTCTTCATGTTCGGGGCTTCGTCTTCATCGGGGTGACTTCATAGCGGCAGGCCCGTCGCCTTGTCGAACAGATGGATGTTGCGCGGCTCGACCGTGACCGGCAGGCGGTCGCCCGGCCGCACCTGCACCCGGTCGCGGAACACCGCGCGCACCGTGTCGCCGCCGACCGAGCCGTAGACATGGGGTTCC
>NZ_RZOF01000437.1:0-4518 GCF_003998955.1 Mesorhizobium sp. M4B.F.Ca.ET.017.02.2.1
GGCCTACACTGGCGAGACCAAGTCCGACGACCTGAGCACGTCCGCCACGCTCGGCAACACCTACGACTTCAACATCCTGTTCGCGAACGTCGAGACCATCGTTCCGGCGATCATCAACAGTCCCCCCGCGCCGGACATTCGACGCCGCTTCGCCGACGAGGATCCAGCCGCGAAGGACGTCGCCGAGCTGATCGAGCGCGCCATTCGAAAGCAGGTCGACGACTCCAAGCTCCAGGTCGAATTGGAAGGCGAGGCGCAAGACGGGTTCCTTGCTGGCCGCGGCATCATCCGGCTTCGCTTCAAGAGCGACATCGTAAAGGACGAGACGACCAACGCAGAGCTTGCCAAGGCCAGCGACGAGCAGGACGAGGGCAAGGTAGACGCAGGCGGTGAAACCGGGTCGAAACCTGACCCGGTTTCCGCCGATGACTATGGCGCGCCCGATCAGCAGCAAGCAGGCGCCCCGACCGAACGGCTCGCAAACGAGTGCATCGAGTTCGAGGCCGTGAGCTGGCGTGACTATCGGCACGGGCCGGCGAAGCGCTGGAAGGATCGACCATGGGACGCGTTCCGCTTCGTCGTGCAGCGAGAAGATGAGGGCGCGGTCTTCGACGCCGGCCTGATCAGCATCCAGACCGACGACCAGGAGAAGAAGGCGCGCGGCGAAGGCGACAGCGACCTGTGCGGCTGGGAAATCTGGGACAAGGGCACTCGCAAGGTCATCTTCATCGACGACAATGGCGTTGTGCTGAAGAAGGTCGACGACCCGCTTGGCCTGTCAGATTTCTTCCCGATCCCGGCGCCGGTGCAGCCGATCGAGCTGACCGGCAGGCTAATGCCGGTCAATCCGTTTTCGATCTACAGCCGGCTCGCCGACGAACTGGACCTGACCACCAAGCGCATCGGCGTCATCACCCGCCACATGAAGGTCAAGGGCTGGTATTCCGGCGACGCTGGCGACATCGCCAACATGCTTGCGGCCGATGACACGGAATTCGTGCCGATCGGCAATGCGGACATCTGGGCGGCCAATGGCGGCCTGTCCGGCGCGGTCGCGTTCTGGCCGGTCGAGAAGTTCATTCTGGTGCTGCGGGAGCTCTACAGCGCCCGCGAACAGACCAAGCAGGCCATCTACGAAATCACCGGCATTTCCGACATCGTGCGCGGCGCTTCCCAGGCGAGCGAGACCGCCACGGCGCAGAACATCAAGACGCAATGGGGTTCGCTGCGCATCCAGAAGATGCAGCGCATGATGGAACGCTGCGCCCGCGACATCTTCGTCATGATGGCCGAAATCATCCCGGCGAAGTTCTCGCATGAGACCCTGCAGCAGATGACCGGCGTGCAGATCATCCCGACGCAGCAGGATCTGACGCCAGTGCAGCCGCCGCCGGCACCGCCCCAGGGCGCTCAAGTGCCGCCCGAGCAGCAACAGCAGCTTCAGCAGGCCACGCAGGCGGCTCAGCAGGCGGAGCAGCAGCGGCAGGCGAAGCTCGCCAAGCTGCAGTCGATCCAGCAGCTTCTGACGCAGCGCCTGGCCATGATGTACCGCATCGACGTCGAGAGCGATTCGACGGTCAAGGCTGACCTCACCAGGCAGAAGGCAGAGACGGCTGAGTTCATGCAGGCGGCCGGCGCCTATTGGGCCGCCGTCGGTCCGCTCATCCAGCAAGGTGAGATGTCGAAGGAAGTGGCGGTCGAAATCTTCGCCGCGAACTCGCGCCTCTTCAACCTCGGCAAGTCGGTCGAGGACGTTCTGGAAAAGATGGTGACCGATGCCAAGGCGCAAGCCGGCCAGCCTCCGCAGCCTAGTGCCGAACAACAAAAAGCTCAGGCGGACGCGAAGGCGCGAGAGGCGGAGCAGGCGCAAAAAGTCGCTGATGCAAAGATCAAGTCGGACGCCGCCGGGCAAGACATGCAGTTCAAGCGCGAACAGCACGACATGACGATGGCCGAGAAGCGCCTGGACCTTCAGGCGAAGCGGCAGGCCGCGCGCGTCGACCAGAACCAGGTTTTGCTCGCCAATGGCATCGTGCCGCCGCCAGACCCCGAGCAGATCGATGGCCAAGCGGTGCTAAAAGAGATGGCCGCGCAGCGCGACATGTTCGGGCAGGCGCTTGCCGCGCTCATTCAGGTGCTTTCGCAGCCCAAGCAGATCGTCAGGGACGCGCAAGGCCGCGCGGTGACGGCGATCCCGATGCAGCCCCCACAATCAGGAGCCCAGGCAAATGGCTACAACCAGTGAAGTCGAGGTAGGGATGGCTGCCATCGCGCAGCGTCTCAGTGACCAGCGTCAGGTGATGATCAAGGTGAAGGCGAACGCCAGCGTGGCCTCGACGGCACTGGCTGCGATCCCGAACGACTTTGCCGACGTCATCGCCACCGTCAATGCGTTCGGCACCAGCAACGCCTATGAGGCCGCCGTGAAGGCCCAGCTCGCCAAGATGACGGCCGAGTTCACCGCCCTGAAATCGAAGGCTGATGCTATCGCCGCGGTGGATCTCAATAGCTGATGTTCGGCGATAGCGGCCAGTTCTACCCTTACCAGCCGATCCAGTTCATGGATGGGCTGCTGAACCCGTTGATTGGAGCTCCAATATTCGATGTGGTCGGCACTCCTACGAGCGGCGATAACGGCTCATCCAACACCACCTCCACCACGGTTACCTTTCCGACCGGGATCGTAGCCGGCGAACTCCTCCTGTTGTGGTTTGCTTCTGACAACCTCATCACTCCAACCACGCCGTCCGGCTGGACCAGCTTGTACACCGCCTCCAACGGCGGCATCCGCTTTACCGGCTACTACAAGCAGGCCACCGGCTCGGAGGGCGCTTCGATGGTCGTTTCTCATGGCAGCTGTCAGACTGCCTGGGGATGCCTGCGCGTCACCGGACAGACCAGCTCCGTTCCGGAAGCTACGTCGGTTGGCGCGAGCAGTTCTGCTCCCAACCCCCCTTCACTGACACCTTCCTGGGGCTCTGCCAGTGACCTGTGGTTCGCCGCGGCGGCGCAATGGGGCTTCTCCATCACTGCCGGTCCAGCCGGCTACACCAACGTCATCAACAAGGCGAAGGGCACCAACAACTTTGCGCTCAGGGTCGATTACCTGAAGGCAACGGCGACCAGCCAAGACCCTGCCGCATTTACCTCTGGCGGTTCCAACTCCAACGGCGCCAGTACAACGGCGGTGCACTAAGATGCGCATTCCGAGCGGTAAAACCGACCAGGCCATATACTTCGTCGCCGTCGACAGCACGGACCTGAAGACGCGGAAGACCGGCCTGTCGTCATTCACCGTCTATCGCAGCCGCAATGGGGGCACCGCGACCGTCTACACCACGCCGACCATCACCGAGCTGTCGGCCGCCAACATGCCGGGCGTCTATTCGCTGCTGATCGACGAGGACACCACCATTGCGTCGACTTCGGACGCGGAAGAGTATTGCGTGCATATCACGCAAGCGAGCATGGCCCCAGTGTCGCGTGTCATCGAGCTTTTCCGGCGAGACACGACGAGCGGCACCACAGCGTTGGTCGACGCCAATGGTCGCGTCGACGTGATCAAAATTGCCGGCACCACACAGACGGCACGCGACATCGGCGCGAGTGTGTTGCTGTCGTCCGGGACCGGCACTGGCCAGGTGAGCCTTGCGGCCGGTATCGCGGCGGTGAACGTGACACAATTCGGCGGCGCGGCCGGCACGTTTGCATCTGGCCGCCCGGAAGTGAACACCACGCACGCCGCAGGCACGGCCTGGAACTCGGGCGCGATCACCGCGAATACCTTTGCGGCCGGCTGCATCACCGCCGCCAAGTTTGCGGCCAATGCCCTCGATGCCGTCTGGTCGACGACGACGCGTCTGCTCACCGCCGGAACGAACATCGTATTGGCCAAGGGAACCGGTGTCACCGGCTTCAACGACCTGGACGCCGCCGGTGTTCGTGGTGCCGTCGGCCTGGCTGCTGCCAATCTCGATACGCAGCTTTCGGCGCTGTCGGGCAACGACACCACCATCAACAACAACGTGCTGGCGGTGAATGCCAAGCTTGGCGCGCCCGCCGGCGCTTCCGTCTCGGCCGACATCGCCGCCATCAAGTCGGACACGGGCGCGATCAAGGCCAAGACCGACAATCTGCCCGCGGCACCGGCTGCTGTGGGCGACATCCCGACGGCAAACCAGAACGCAGACGCGTTGCTTGACCGCGCTTCCGGCGTCGAGGCAGGGATGACGCCGCGACAGGGCTTCCGCCTCTGGTCTGCGGCGCTGCTCGGCAAGGCGAATGGTCTCGGGACCGGAACAGCTATTTTCCGAGACACCAACGACACGAAGGACCGCATCAACGCCTCGGTCGACCAGGATGGCAACCGTCTGGCGGTCATCCTGGATCCGAGCTGATGTTTGCCGATCGCTATTTCGGCAAGCGGTATTTCGGAAATCGGTACTTCGGCCCGCACGGCGCCGACGTCGATTCGCTGTTCAAGCCAGGCGGCGGGTACTATCGCAAGCCGATCAAATA
>NZ_RZOF01000438.1:0-4510 GCF_003998955.1 Mesorhizobium sp. M4B.F.Ca.ET.017.02.2.1
CTCCAGTTCGCCGGCGGTGATGTCGGCGGCAAAGCGCCGTTCCTCGAAGCCGATGCCGGCCAGTTCCGCCTTGGCGCGCTGGTTGCGCACATAGACATCGACCGCGGCGGTGTCGCCGACGGTGATCGACACCAGCTTCGGCGGAAAACCTTCGGCGGTGGCGATCGCGGCGTCCTCGCGCACGGAGGCGATGATGCGCTGGGCCACCGGCCCACCCTTGAGATAGCGGCTGTCGTCGGACCGGGACATGGCTGACCTTTGGTGTCGGAATTGTGCGCTGCAATAGCAGAGGCCGTCCGGGAAATCAGCCTCCGAAAACGAAACGCTCTGCCTTTAGCGCGACGCGTTTTGCCTCGAAAGGCGAAAGGGCAGCGCGGTTTCCCGCGCTGCCCTTTCGTGACCGGCCGCATCCCCACACGGCCCGTCCCCCGTTAACTCGTTGCCAGTCTAAGCACGTCTCCCGAATACGCGCTATGGCTTGGGAGCAACAGCTGGCGCCAAAATTAGTCGGCGCTGCCTGACCGGCAGATTCTCAGTCCCTATATCACCACCACCGTCGTTCCAACATTGACACGCTCGTAGAGGTCGACGACGTCCTCGTTGCGCATGCGGATGCAACCGGAAGATACGGCGCCGCCGATCGTCCATGGCTGGTTGGTGCCGTGGATGCGGTATTCCGTCGTGCCGAGATAAAGCGCACGGGCGCCCAGCGGGTTCTCCTCGCCGCCGGCCAGATAGGTCGGCAGATAGCGGCCCTTGGCGGCCTCGCGCTTGATCATCACCGCCGGCGGGCGCCAGTCGGGCCAGACGCGTTTGTCGGTGATCTTGTGCGTGCCCGACCATTCGAAGCCCGGCTTGCCGGTGCCGACGCCGTAGCGCCTCGCCTTGCCGTCCTTCTCGACCAGATAAAGGAAATTCTGGTGCGTATCGATGACAATGGTGCCTGGCTTCTGCGGCCCGTCGAACGCGACTTCCTGCGGCAGGTAGATCGGGTCGATCTGCGGCCGCATCGCCGTGCGCCGGGCCGGCTGCTGCACCGCCGCCGTGCGCTGCTGGTCGGGCTGGACCTGCAGATAGCGCCGCTGCGGCTGCTGCACCATCTGGCGGGTCTGCCGCACGATACCAGGCGCATGGCCGAGCTGCAGCACCCAGGGCGCGGAAAGGTCGGGGCTCACCATCACCGGCGGCCGGTCGGCATAGCGGTCATCGGCATTGGAGGAGGTGGCGCCGGCGGCAAGAACCGCCGCGGCACCCAGCAGGGAAAACAAGACTGTCTTCATCGGAACGCACCTTGATCGTCGAACGGACGGAGGCACGAAACCGCCCCCGGTTGCGCGATCCTTGGCGCGAAGCGGCAACCGAAACATGAATCGGAATGCGTAAAATGCCGATGTGCCAGTAAACCTTTTGGTGTGGTTACCGGCCGGTTCAGGAATCTGGTAAAGCCACGGTAAAACAGGCGCCGAGGCGCATTAACGAATGGATTTCTGGCAATGGGAACTGAAAATGCCGGCCTGCTCGACGGTCCCGACGGCAAGGCGCGCTGCTTCTGGCACGGCAATCTGCCGGACTATATGCACTACCACGACCGCGAATGGGGCCGCCCGGTAACGGACGACCGGCGGCTGTTCGAGAAGATCTGCCTCGAGGGCTTCCAGTCCGGCCTTTCCTGGCTGACCATCCTGCGCAAGCGCGAGAATTTCCGCGAGGCCTTCGCTGGCTTCGACTTCGACAACGTGGCTCAATTCACTGACAAGGATGTCGAGCGCCTGCTCGGCAATGCCGGCATCGTCCGCCATCGCGGCAAGATCGTCTCGACCATCAACAACGCCAAACGCGCACGCGAAATGGTCGACGAGTTCGGCTCGCTGGCCGCCTGGTTCTGGAAGTTCGAGCCGGGGGCCGGCGAACGGCCCGAAATCGTCGACCTCGCCCATCTGCGTGCCAATCCGACGACGGCGGTCTCGGTCCGCATCTCGAAAGAGTTGAAGAAGCGCGGTTGGAGCTTCGTCGGCCCGACCACCGTCTATGCCTTCATGCAGGCGATGGGCCTGGTCAACGATCATCTAGAAGGCTGCGTCTGCCGCAAGGAGGTGGAGGCGGAGCGGAAGAGGCTCAAACGGCCGAAATGATTTCCTTCCCCTTCTCCCACAACAAGGGGAGAAGGTCAGGTCGCGCCTCAGATGCCGCTGGCGCCGGTCAGGAACAGGCCGGCGACGATCGCCGCCAGCGCGGCGAAGGCCGGGTAGATGACCAGCAGGCCGGTCATCAGCGCATCGCGCATCGACGAGCCCTGGCGCGGCTCCACCTCGAAAGGGCCCGCCACCTGGCTCACCGTTACGAGCGCCTGGCCATCGGCCGGCCGCAGCCGCGAGGGCAGTTCACGCGTGCCGCTGTCGATTGTGTCGAATTGTCCCGTGGTGCTCATAGCCCCGAACCCTTTGGTTTCGGTGCGCTTTATCGGCTGCGATTGTGTCGGCACGATGCCGCGCTGATGGCGGAATTGTTTCCTTTTTGGTGGGGTTGGTTTCAGAAATGCCTCAGGCGTTCCAAACGACTAACCACAGCAATTGGTGCTTACCTCTTCAGCTGCCTGGCGCTGCCCCTCATCGCCCTGCCGGGCACTTCTCCCCGTATAGTGACGGGGAGAAGGACGCCGTCATCGCCGATTTCGCCAATCGCCAACGTTGGAATTGTAGCACCGGCGCCGAAGTCTCTCCTTCTCCCCGTCACTATACGGGGAGAAGGTGCCGGCAGGCGGATGAGGCGCGGCGCGGCGTTCGCAAACTGTCCGAACTCAAGCCTCGTTGCGGATCGAGCCGCAAACCCTTGCCGCACCAAGCGGCATCGGCTAGGACACGCCCGCCGTGGAAAGCGGTAATCTAACCGGCCCACACAACGCCACGAAACACCGAGTACCCATCCCATGGCCGACAAATCGGAAAAGACGAAAGCGCGGCTGCCGCGCGGGTTTGCCGACCGCGGCGCCGATGACATCCGTGCCGTCGAGAAGATGATGGCGACCATCCGCGGCGTCTATGAGCTCTACGGCTTCGAGCCGGTCGACCAGCCGATGATCGAATACACCGACGCGCTCGGCAAATTCCTGCCCGACCAGGACCGGCCGAACGAAGGCGTCTTCTCCTTCCAGGATGATGATGACCAGTGGTTGTCGCTGCG
This sequence comes from Mesorhizobium sp. M4B.F.Ca.ET.017.02.2.1, assembly GCF_003998955.1. NCBI lineage: Bacteria > Pseudomonadati > Pseudomonadota > Alphaproteobacteria > Hyphomicrobiales > Phyllobacteriaceae > Mesorhizobium > Mesorhizobium sp. M4B.F.Ca.ET.017.02.2.1. The sequence goes on from NZ_RZOF01000438.1 coordinate 3,181, forward strand.
CTACGATCTGACCGCGCCGACGGCGCGCTTCGTCGCCGAGAATTTTGACAAGCTGCCGAAACCCTATCGCAGCTATCGCTCCGGCTGGGTATTCCGCAACGAAAAACCCGGACCCGGCCGCTTCCGCCAGTTCATGCAGTTCGACGCCGATACGATCGGCACGCCGGGCGTCGCGGCGGATGCCGAGATGGCGATGATGATGGCCGACGTGATGGAGGCGTTGGGTCTCAAAGGCCAGTATGTTGTCCGCGTCAACAACCGCAAGGTTCTGGACGGCGTGCTGGAGGCGATCGGCCTTGGCGGTGATGAGAATGCGGGACGCCGTCTGCAGGTGCTGCGCGCGATCGACAAGCTGGACAAATTCGCTCTTGAAGACATTCAACTGTTGCTTGGGAAAGGTCGCTGGGACGGTGGCAAGGAAGGCGAGGGCGACTTCACCAAGGGAGCGGGTCTTTCTGACAGTCAGATATCGCAGCTGTTGAATATCACCGGTTGGAAGGCCCAGGGATCGGGCAGCCGAGGAGTTGCCAACGGCCTTACCGTCGACAATCTGCGTCGCGGCTTTGAACAAACGCCCCTTGTCCTGCAAGGTTGTGACGAGCTCGATCAGATACAGATGCTCTGCGCAGCCGCGGGCTATGATGAAACCAAGATATTGATCGACCCCTCGGTCGTGCGCGGCCTCGAATACTACACCGGCCCCGTCTTCGAGGCCGAGCTGCTGGCCGAGATCCCCAATGAGGACGGCCAGGTCGTGCGCTTCGGTTCGGTTGGCGGCGGCGGGCGCTATGACGGGCTGGTCTCGCGCTTCCGCGGCGAGCCGGTGCCGGCGACCGGTTTTTCGATCGGCGTCTCGCGGCTGATGACGGCGCTGAAGAACCTCGGCAAGCTCGACATCTCCGATGTCATCGCTCCGGTCGTCGTGCTGGTCATGGACAAGGACACGGAAAGCCTCGGCCGCTACCAGAAGATGGTCGCCGAGCTGCGCGCCGCCGGCATCCGCTCCGAAATGTATCTCGGCGGCGCCGGCATGAAGGCGCAGCTGAAATACGCCGACCGCCGCGGCAGCCCGGTCGCCATCATCCAGGGCGGCGACGAGCGTGCCCGGGGCGAGGTGCAGATCAAGGACCTGATCGAAGGCGCGCGCCTGTCGGCCGAGATCACCGACAACGCCGAATGGCGCGCCGCTCGCCCGGCACAGGTGACGGTGGCGGAGAGCGAACTGGTTGGCGAGGTGAAGAAGATCCTGGCGGCTCAGGCGGCTGATCGCGCGAAAGGTGGCGCTTGAGCCCCCCTCTCTGGCCTGCCGGCCATCTCCCCCTCAAGGGGG
>NZ_RZOF01000439.1:0-4483 GCF_003998955.1 Mesorhizobium sp. M4B.F.Ca.ET.017.02.2.1
TCATGAACCCGCACCTCCGTGACGTGGCGATCCCCAACGATTGGGACCGGCGGGGTTTGCCGGGCTGGAGCTATCACTCCAACGCCCTTCTCGAACTCGAGAAGGAATACGTCTTCCGCAACCATTGGCAGATCGCCGGACACGTCTCCGACGTGCCCAATCCCGGCAACTATCTGACCATGGATGTCATCGGGGAGCGGGCGCTGATCGTGCGCGGCAAGGACGGCGTCGTGCGCGCCTTCAACAATATGTGCCGCCATCGCGGCAGCCGCGTCGTCGCCGACAGCCAGGGCACCTGCAAGAACGCGCTTGTGTGCCCGTTCCACGGCTGGGTCTACAATCTCGACGGCACGCTGCGCGGTGCTGCTCGCCCGCGCTCTTTCCCCGACCTCGACAAGACCGAGTTCGGCCTGATGCCGCTCGACCTCGAAATCTGGATGGGCTTCATCTTCATCCGCTTCCGCAAGGGCGGACCGCAGCCTTCGGTGGCGGAGCTCTTGAAGCCTATCGAGGCCGAGATGGCTCATTACAACGTCGCCGACATGGTGCCGTCCTGGGGCATCTGGACGCAAAAGTCGCCGGTCAACTGGAAGTCGGTGCGCGACGTCGACAATGAAGGCTATCACGTCGCCATGGCGCATCCGGCGCTGCAGGATCTCTATGGCGCGACCTATTTCGACGAGCCCTTCGTCAACGGCGTGTCGCGCTCCTTCGCCACCTACAACCCGCATGCCGGACGGCGCTGGAGCGTGCGCGAATACATCAAGCTCGCCCCCGACTCCTCGCACCTGCCGGACCACCTGCGCAAGGCCTGGGTCTATTACGGCATCTTCCCCAACAACGCGCTGTCGATCATGCCGGAATCCGTGCAGTTCTATCAGGAGTTCCCGCTGTCGACCGGCGAGACGCTGCTGCGCGGCGCGATCTATCGTTACAAGGACGAGACCAGGGAGCAGGCCGCCGCGCGCTACCTCGCCTACCGCATCGACCGCGACACCATGAACGAGGACGTCCAGCTCTCGGTGTGGTCGAACGAATCCATGCTGTCGGAAGCGTTCGGAGGGTTCTATCTCTCCGACCTCGAATACGGCGTGCGCACCCACCACGACCATCTGCGCAGGCAGGTCCCCGTGCTCGGCCTGGAGACGGCCCCGGAGGAAAAGGACATGTGGGCGCTGAACGACGCGTTGAGGTCGAGGGGGTAGCACCTCTCTTCCTTCTCCCCGTTCCACGGGGAGAAGGAAGAAAATCACCCCCGCCACACCCCCTCTTTCCTGAGATCGTCCATCGTGCGTGAAATGCCTTCGCGCAGGATCGCCACCATGTCGTCGATCTGTTCGCGCGAAATGATCAGCGGCGGCGACATCACGCACATGTTGATCAGCGGCCGGACCAGCAGGCCAAGCTCGTGGCAATGCGCGTCGATGCGTTTTCCGACGTCCTTGTCGAGCTGCAGCGGATTCCTGCTTTCGCGATCGGCGACGCATTCGATGCAGGCCATCAGCCCCATGCCGCGCACCTCACCGACCAGCGGCAGTTCCTCCAGCGTCTTCAGCCGCGCTTGGAAATAGGGCGCGACCTCGCGCGCGTGCGCCAGCACGCCCTCTTCCAGAAGGTCGAGGTTCTTCAGCGCCACCGCGCAGCCGATCGGATGGCTGGTGTAGGTGAGGCCATGGCCGAACAGCGCGTCTGGATGGTTGGAGCGCCGCAGCTGCTCCAGCAGCCGTTCCGAGATGATGACGCCGCCGAGCGGGAAGTAGCCCGAGGTGACGCCCTTGGCGAAGGTGATCATATCCGGATCGATGCCGAACACGTCGCCGGAGGCAAAGACGTGCCCGAGCCTGCCGAAGCCGGTCACCACCTCGTCCGAAACATAGAGGATGTCGTTGTCGCGGCAGATCTCGCGGATGCGCTGGAGATAGCCTTCCGGCGGCACGATCACGCCGCCGGAAGCCTGCACCGGCTCGCCGACGAAGGCGCCGATCCTCTCGGCGCCGACGCGGGCGATGGTGTCGCGGAACTGACTGACCAGGAAATCGGTGAAGGCAGCAGGGCTCATCTCCTTCGGCCGCCGGAACGGGTCGGGCGAGGAAAGCTTGACCACCAGCTCGTCGGCGCCGTCCATCCAGTCGCGGTCGCGCGGACGGCCATTGAGCGAGGCCGACAGATAGGTCGAGCCGTGATAGGCGCCGCCACGGCTGAGGATCAGCTTCTTCTCAGGCCGTCCCCGCACATTGTTGTAGAACTGCATGAAGCGCAGCGCCGTCTCCACCGCGGACGAGCCGCCGGTGGTGAAGAAGACATGGCTGAGCTCGCCTGGCGCATGGCCGGCGATGCGCCAGGCGAGTTCCGCCGACGGCGCATTCATCGTGTACCACGGCGTGTTGTAGGAGAGCGCCATCGCCTGGTCGTACATCACCCGCGCCAGCTCCTCGCGGCGGTGGCCGACATTGAGGCACCACATGCCGGCCGGCCCGTCGATCAGCCGCTTGCCGGACGCGTCGGTGATGTAGATGCCGTCGCCCTCGCCGATCAGCGCGCGCGCCTCGGCACCGACCGAGCCGGCATACGGCCAAGGCTGGACGAGGTGGCGCTTGGCCAACTCCACGGCATCGTCATCGCCGGCCTCGTTGCCTTCCCGCGCCCTGATCTCCCTTGCAGCCGCCATAATCGCCTCGTGTGGTTGTGGGCCCTTCGGTGGACACAGAATGACGCGACAAGTCCCGGAAAATCGGTCTTTCTTCACTTCATTTTGAATGTCCGTTCAATCAATATTGCAGAAATAGCGCTTGATTTCAATTGGCGGATGCGCTCATGATGAAAGAAAGCCGGCAAGCCAGGGCGCGGCCAGCAAGACGGGTCACCGGTTTGCATTGGGTCGCGCTACAAGGACAAATGGGAACAAGCCGCCGGGCCTGAGAGATGGGAGCCACATGGCGGAATTGTTCGTGCCAGCAAGCGAAATCACGCCCGGAGCGCTGCAATGACGGCGGCTGCCGAAGGGTCGCCTCCGCTGCGCATGACGCAGGTCAGGCGAAGTGCCCTTCTGCAGTCGGAACCCGTCCAGGGCTTTGCCCTGATCAGTCCCACCTTCCTCTATGCCCTCATCCTGCTGGTGCTGCCGATCCTGGTGGTCTTTGCCCACTCCTTCTGGACGCAGAACTACCTCACCATCGACCACACCTTCACGCTGGAGAATTACCGCGTCGCGCTCACCGAGCCGATCTATCGCGATCTGTTATGGCGCTCGCTCTACATTTCGCTGACGGTCAGCGTGCTCACCGTGATCCTCGCCTACCCGATCGCCTATTTCATTTCCTTCCATGGCGGTCGTCACAAGAGCCTGTGGCTGTTCCTCATCACCATCCCGTTCTGGACCAGCTACCTGCTACGGGTCATGTCGTGGAAGGTGATCCTCGGCTACAACGGCGTCTTGAATTCCGGCCTGATGGGTCTCGGCATCATCGATGAGCCGTCGACGGCGCTGCTCTACAATTCGAGCGCCGTCATCATCACGCTGACCCATGCCTGGGCGACCTTCGCCATCCTGCCGATCTTCGTTTCGCTGGAGAAGGTCGACCGTACGCTGGTCGAGGCTGCGACGGATCTCGGCGACGGCCCGCTGCGCTCGTTCCTGCGCGTGACGCTGCCGCTGTCGACGCCGGGCGTCGTCTCGGCGATGCTCATCGTCATGATCCCGACGGTCGGCGACTATGTCACGCCGAAGCTGGTCGGCGGCAAGGACGGCGTCATGATCGCCAACGCCATCCAGGCGCAGTTCGGCAAGGCGTCGAACTGGCCGCTGGGCGCCGCGCTCTCGGTCACCACCATGGTGATCGTGACGCTGATGGCGGGCGCCACGGTGCTGATCATCCGCGCCGCGCAGAGGCTGGCTCGATGATGGCGATCAAACGCTTGCTCCCAGGCGGCTGGCTCTCGGCCTATGCCTTCCTCTATGTCGCTTTCCTCTATCTGCCGGTGATCTTCCTGCCGATCTTCTCGATCAACACGGCAGCGACGCCGAAATTCCCGCTCTCGGGCGTCACGCTCAAATGGTACGAGGACCTGCCGCGCACGCCGGCGCTGATCGACGCCACGTGGAACAGCCTGATCGTCGGCGTCTCCGCTTCGGTGCTGTCGACCGTGCTTGGCATCCTGGCCGCCCGCTCGATCACCCGCTATCGCTATCCCGGACGGCGCGCCATCAACGGCCTGATCATGGCGCCGCTGGTGCTGCCTGAGGTCATCGTCGCCATCTCGATGCTGCTGGTGATGCTGCAGCTGGGCCTCAGCCTGTCGCTGTTCACCGTCGTGCTCGGCCATGTGCTGGTCTGCATACCCTATTCGATGACGGTGCTGACCTCCGGCTTCGAGGGCTTCGACCGCAGCCTGGAGGAAGCCTCCGCCGATCTCGGCGAGAGCGCCTTCGGCACCTTCCGGCGGGTGACGCTGCCGATGGTGATGCCGGCGATCATCTCCAGCC
>NZ_RZOF01000043.1:0-28251 GCF_003998955.1 Mesorhizobium sp. M4B.F.Ca.ET.017.02.2.1
GTGCTAACGTTTGTCCAATCGGTCAAAATTTGCGTAGCACGAAAACGCAGCTGAGACCAAGTGCTGGGAAGACCAAGCGTTAGCCGCACCGAAACAGGTTACAAGGGGAAGTCTTGGTCATGTCCAACCGGCTGAAAGTCACGCCGAACGATCTCAGCGCATTCTGGATGCCGTTCACGGCGAACCGGCAGTTCAAGCAAGCGCCTCGCATGTTCGTGTCCGCCAAGGACATGCATTACACGACCAGCGACGGCCGCAAGGTGCTCGACGGCACCGCCGGTCTCTGGTGCGTCAATGCCGGCCACTGCCGGCCGAAGATCACCGAAGCGATCCAGCACCAGGCGGCCGAGCTCGACTATGCGCCGGCCTTCCAGATGGGCCACCCGATCGTCTTCGAACTGGCGAACCGCCTGGTCGACATCGCACCGAAGGGCATGGACCATGTCTTCTTCACCAATTCGGGTTCGGAATCGGTCGATACCGCGCTGAAGATGGCGATCGCCTACCACCGCGCCAGGGGCGAAGGCTCGCGCACCCGCCTGATCGGCCGCGAGCGCGGCTATCACGGCGTCAATTTCGGCGGCATCTCGGTCGGCGGCATCGTCAACAACCGCAAGATGTTCGGCACGCTGCTCGGCGGCGTCGACCATATGCCGCACACGCATCTGCCGGAAAAGAACGCCTTCTCGAAGGGCGTGCCGGAACACGGCGCGGAACTCGCCAACGAGTTGGAGCGCATCGTCGCGCTGCACGACGCCTCGACCATCGCGGCCGTCATCGTCGAGCCGGTGGCCGGCTCGACCGGCGTCATCCTGCCGCCGAAGGGCTATCTGCAGAAGCTGCGCGAGATCTGCACCAAGCACGGCATCCTGTTGATCTTCGACGAGGTCATCACCGGCTTCGGACGCCTCGGCACGCCGTTCGCCGCCGACTATTTCGGTGTGACGCCTGACATCATGACGACCGCCAAGGGCGTCTCCAACGGCGTCATCCCGATGGGCGCGGTATTCGTGACGAAGGAGATTCACGACGCCTTCATGACCGGACCCGATCACATGATCGAGTTCTTCCACGGCTACACCTATTCGGGCAATCCGATCGCCTGTGCCGCCGCGCTCGGCACGCTCGACACCTACAAGGAAGAGGGCCTGTTGACCCGCGGCGAAGAACTGGCGCCTTACTGGGAAGACGCGCTGCATTCGCTGAAGGGCGAGCCGAACGTGATCGACGTCAGGAACATCGGCCTGATCGGTGCGATCGAGCTGGCGCCGATCGCCGGGCAGCCGACGAAGCGGGCCTTCTCGGCCTTCGTCAAGGCGTTCGAGCACGGCTTGCTGATCCGCACCACCGGCGACATCATCGCACTGTCGCCGCCGCTGATCATCACCAAGGGCCAGATCAACGAATTGATCGACCATCTGCGGGATGTGCTGAGGTCGATCGACTAGACCTGCTTTGTCCGGTGTGGCGGCGTCGGGAACCGCCGCCCCACCGGGTAGTGAAATGAGAGGACTTTGAATGGCCGCCCCCGGCGAGAATCTGCGAATCAATTCAGACCGTTTGTGGGATTCCATCATGGAGATGGCGAAGATCGGCCCCGGCATTGCCGGCGGCAACAATCGCCAGACCGTGACCGACGAGGATGGCGAGGGCCGGCATCTGTTCAAGCGCTGGTGCGAGGCCGCCGGCCTCGAAATGGGGCTCGACGAGATGGGCACCATGTTTGCCCGCCGTGAGGGCACCGATCCCAGTCTGCCGCCAGTCTATGTGGGCAGCCATCTCGACACCCAGCCGACCGGCGGCAAGTATGACGGCGTGCTCGGCGTGCTCGGCGGGCTGGAAGTCGTGCGCTCGCTCAACGATCTCGGCATCAAGACCAAACACCCGATCGTCGTCACCAACTGGACGAACGAGGAAGGCGCGCGCTTCGCGCCGGCGATGATGGCGTCCGGCGTCTTTGCCGGCGTGCTCGACCAGGCCGATGTCTACGAACATGTCGACAAGGACGGCAAGAAGTTCGGCGAGGAATTGGAGCGCATCGGCTGGAAAGGCGCCGAGAAGGTCGGCGAGCGCAAGATCCACGCCTTCTTCGAACTGCATATCGAGCAGGGGCCCATTCTTGAAGATGAAGGCATCGACATCGGGGTTGTCACCCACGGCCAGGGCCTGAAGTGGCTGCAGGTGACGCTGACCGGCAAGGAGGCGCATACCGGTTCGACGCCGATGCCGAAGCGACGCAATGCCGGCCTCGGCATGGCGCGGGTGATCGAGCTGGTACACGAGATCGCCATGGACTACCAGCCGGACGCGGTCGGCGCGGTCGGCCACATGCAGGCCTATCCGAACTCGCGCAACATCATTGCCGGGCGCACCGTCTTCACCATCGACATCCGCTCACCGGAAAAGGAGGTGCTCGACGCCATGGACGCGCGCGTGCGCGAAGGCATCGACACGATCTGCGATGCGCTCGACATCAAATACCAGATCGAGCAGGTCGGCCATTTCGATCCGGTGACCTTCGACAAGAACTGCGTCAAGGCGATCCGCGATGCCGCCGAACGGTTGGGCTACACGCATCGCAACATCGTCTCGGGTGCCGGCCACGACGCCTGCTGGATCAACCGCGTTGCCCCTACGGCGATGGTGATGTGCCCCTGCGTCGACGGGCTCAGCCACAACGAGGCTGAGGAGATATCCAAGGAATGGGCGGGCGCCGGCGCCGACGTTTTGTTCCATGCGGTGGTGGAGACGGCTGTCATCGTCGAGTGAGGTCCGGAATCTAGAATTCAACGCTGCTCGCAAAGAAGCGCGATTAGAACAGGGGAACATGAAAATGACCAAAGTCATCAGGAACGGCACGATCGTCACGGCCGACCGCACCTGGAAGGCCGACGTGCTGATGCAGCACGGCAAGATCGTCGCCATCGGCTCGAACCTGCACGGCGACCATGAGTTCGACGCCACCGGCTGCTACGTCATGCCGGGCGGCATCGATCCGCACACCCATCTCGAAATGCCGTTCATGGGCACCTATTCGGCCGACGATTTCGAATCCGGCACCCGCGCGGCACTTTCCGGCGGAACGACGATGGTGGTCGATTTCTGCCTGCCGGCGCCGAAACAGTCGCTGCTCGAAGCGTTGCAGATGTGGGACAACAAGACCTCGAAGGCGGCCTGCGACTATTCATTCCACATGGCGGTCACCTGGTGGGGAAAGCAGGTGTTCGACGAGATGGCGACCGTCGTCGACAGGGGCATCACCTCGTTCAAGCACTTCATGGCCTACAAGGGCGCCCTGATGGTCGACGACGACGAGATGTACGCGTCGTTCCAGCGCTGCGCCGATCTCGGCGCTCTGCCGCTGGTGCATGCCGAGAATGGCGACGTGGTTGCAGCCCTTTCTCAGAAGCTGCTCGCCGCCGGCAACAACGGCCCCGAGGGGCATGCCTATTCGCGGCCGCCGGAAGTGGAAGGCGAGGCGACCAACCGCGCCATCATGATCGCCGACATGGCCGGCGTGCCGCTCTATGTCGTGCATGTCTCCTGCGAGCAGGCGCATGAGGCCATCCGCCGCGCGCGCCAGAAGGGCATGCGGGTGTTCGGCGAGCCGCTGATCCAGCATTTGACGCTCGACGAGAGCGAATATTTCAACAAGGACTGGGACCACGCCGCGCGCCGCGTGATGAGCCCGCCCTTCCGCAACAAGCTGCACCAGGATTCGCTGTGGGCGGGCCTGCAGGCGGGATCGCTGCAAGTGGTGGCGACCGACCATTGCTCGTTCACCACCCAGCAAAAGCGCAACGGCGTCGGCGACTTCACCAAGATTCCGAACGGCACGGGCGGGCTCGAGGACCGGCTGCCGGTGCTGTGGACGACCGGCCTCAACACCGGACGGCTGACGATGAACGAATTCGTCGCGGTGACCTCGACCAACATCGCCAAGATCCTCAACATGTACCCGAAGAAGGGCGCCATCGTCGAAGGCGCGGACGCCGACATCCTGGTCTGGGATCCGAAGCGCAAGAAGACGATCACCTCGAAGAAGCAGCAGTCGGTGATCGACTACAATGTGTTCGAAGGCTTCGAGGTGACCGGCCTGCCGCGCTTCGTCTTCTCGCGCGGCGAATTGTCGATCGAGGAGGCGGAGGTCAAGGCCAAGGTCGGCCATGGCGAATTCGTCGCCCGCGAGCCGAACGCCGCGGTCAACCGGGCGCTGTCGACCTGGAAGGAGATCAGCGCGCCGCGCAAGGTGGAACGCACCGGCATTCCGGCGACCGGGGTCTGAGCGTGCGCGTTTCTCATTTTGCGTTTGCGGCCGCAGCGCTGCTCGTCGCCGGTCAGGCTTCCGCGGCTGCGATCGACCTGTCGAAACCCTATGGCAACAAATCCGGCTGCATCAACAAGAACGGCCAGGAAATCTATGCCGAGGACATGCTGCTGTTGACCGACGAGGCATTCGTCACGGTGGCGAGTGCCTGCACCTTTACCGAAAAGAAGGCACAGGCCGACGGCTCGCTGCTGGTCAAGGCGCAATGCCAGGCGGAAGGCGAGGAGGGTGAGTCACCCGCCCAGTTCACCATCAAGCGCAGCGCCAAGAACGCCAAAAAGCTGGTGATCGCCGACGAGGACGGCAATGTCATGGGAGAAGTCTCCCGGTGCAAATGACGCTTGGAGTTTTTCCTTCGGTTCCGAAGCAAGACAGCATTTGTGCGACGCCAAGCGATCCCGCTTGGCTGCAAAATGCCTTAGGCAACCAGCGCATCCAGTTCCGGCAGCAGGACGACGCTTTCCTGCTCGTTGGGGTCGGTGCGGGCGATGACCGCCGACGAGGGCGCGCCGCTCAGATTGGCGGGCAGATGCGGCACGCCGGCGGGGATATAGAACAGGTCGCCGGCCTTGACGACGATGTGATGCTCAAGGCGGTCGCCATACCAGGTGTGGACCTCGCCGGAGAGCACGTAGATCGCCGTCTCATGGTTCTCATGCATATGCGCCTTGGCGCGGGCACCGGGCGGCATGGTGAGCACGTGCATGCAGATGCCGGACGAGCCGACCGACTCGGTGGCAATGCCGGCGAAATAGGTCAAACCCTGCTTGCCTTCATAAGTGCTTTCGGGGCGGATAAGATGACAAGTCGGTTTGAGCGACATCGGGGAAACTCCGGGCGTCGGGCTGGCGGGACAAGGCCAATGGGGCAGGGTGAGTGGAAAACAACGTCGCGATAAAAGCAATCGGAATCCAGCCGGCGCCGCAGGCACGGGAACGGGCAGGCGCCAGCCAATGACCGGACAGTCGCCAGCCGTCGTTTCGGCAAGCAAGCTAGGCCTCACCTTCCAGACCAATGACGGTCCGGTGCAGGCGCTGTCCAATGTCGACCTCACCATCGGCAAGGGCGAATTCGTCTCCTTCATCGGCCCGTCTGGTTGCGGCAAGACGACCTTGCTCAGGGTCATCGCCGACCTGGAGAAGCCGACATCGGGGACCATTTCGGTCAACGGCCTGACGCCGGAGCAGGCGCGCGAGAAACGCGCCTATGGCTATGTCTTCCAGGCGGCCGCCCTTTTCCCGTGGCGCACGATCGAGCGCAATGTGGCGCTGCCCCTGGAGATCATCGGCCTCTCAAAGGCAGAGCAGGCGGAGCGCATCAAGCGCACGCTGGAACTGGTCAACCTCGCCGGCTTCGAGAAGAAATATCCCTGGCAGCTTTCCGGCGGCATGCAGCAGCGCGCCTCGATCGCCCGTGCGCTCGCTTTCGACGCCGACTTGCTCCTGATGGACGAACCGTTCGGCGCGCTCGACGAGATCGTGCGCGACCATTTGAATGAACAGCTTCTGGAATTGTGGGAGCGGACCAACAAGACGATCTGCTTCGTCACCCACTCCATTCCCGAGGCGGTGTACCTCTCGACGCGCATCGTCGTGATGTCGCCGCGGCCGGGCCGCGTCAGCGACGTTATCGAATCGACGCTGCCAAGAAAGCGGCCGCTCGACATCCGCGAGACGCCGGAGTTTTTGGCGATCGCCGCGCGCGTGCGCGACGGCCTCCGGGCAGGGCACAGCTATGATGATTGAGCGCCGTCAGGAGCGAGCGCCTGCCCGCGCCTTCGTCATCCCAGGGCGAGGCGCCCGCGATGCGGCGTGCGTGAAGGGAGCGGCCAACCACGCCTTCGGCCTTCGCTTCGCTCCGGCTACCCTCCCCCCGGCGGGAAGAGGAGAGGGGCAGCGCTGATGGACTCCTTCCGCTCGAAAATCATCCCCGTCACAACCATCCTCGCAGCCGTGGTGGTCGCCTGGTATGTCTTTGCCGTTGTCCTCACCGCGCCGTTCCAGCGCGATCTCGACCAACGCGCCAATGAGACGCCCGGCACCGCCGAATTCATCGGCAAGACGCTGTCGCAGCCGAAGCCGACGCTGCCGGCGCCGCATCAGGTGGCGGTGAATTTCTTCGAGAACACCTTCCTGCGGTCAGTCACCTCGAACCGCAGCCTGGTCTACAACGCCTGGGTGACGCTGTCCTCGACGCTGCTCGGCTTTGCCTTCGGCACCGCGCTCGGCATCGTCATTGCCGTCGGCATCGTGCATGTGGCGACGCTCGATCGCAGCCTGATGCCGTGGGTCATTGCCTCGCAGACGATTCCGATCCTGGCCGTTGCGCCGATGATCATCGTGGTGCTGGCGGCGGTCGGCATCACTGGGCTGATCCCCAAAGCGCTGATCTCGACCTACCTGTCTTTCTTCCCGGTGACCGTGGGCATGGTGAAGGGGCTGCGCTCGCCGGAGCTCATGCATCTCGACCTGATGCATACCTACAATGCCAGCCGCGCGCAGACCTTCTGGAAGCTGAGGGTGCCGGCATCGGTGCCGTTCCTGTTCACCTCGATGAAAGTCGCGGTGGCGGCAAGCCTGGTCGGCGCCATCGTCGGCGAGCTGCCGACCGGCGCTGTCGCCGGCATCGGCGCCAAGCTGCTTTCCGGCGCCTACTACAGCCAGTCCATCGACATCTGGTCGGCGCTGGTCGCCGGCTCGGTCGTGGCAGCACTTCTGGTGATGGTGGTCGGCGTTGCCGGCCGCCTCGTCGACCGCGCCATGGGCGGGAGGCCGGCATGAGTTGGCTCAAACCATCCTGGCAAGGGCTGCTGGCGATCCTGCTATGCCTGATCGCCTTGGCCCTCGGCGCGATGTCGAAGCCGGAAGCGGCGGCGCTGGCGCAACCTGAAGCGTCTTTCGACTATCCCTACCTTGCGACGAAGGGGCTGATGTTCGGCCTGCTGCTGCTGGCAGCTCTTGCCTCGATGGCCAGGCTGACCACGATCGTCGAAGCCCTGGTGCTTTTCATCGGCGCGCATCTCGCCGCCTGGCTGCTGATCACGGGCATAAACGGCTATGAAGGCACGGCGCTGGCGCCATTCTTCCTGCTGCTCGCCGCGGCCTGGCTGCTGGGATGGCGCTGCGTGGCGGTGCTGTCTTCGCTGCGCCCGGTGGCGAACTGGGTGCGGACCGCCCTGCGGCTGATTATCCCGGCGATCTTCGGCGCCTGGATCCTGATCATCTGGGAAGCGGTGACCCGGGGAGCCGGCATTCCCTTCATCCTGTTGCCGCCGCCAAGCGCCATCGGCGCGCGCATCGCCGGTTCGCTGCCGGTACTCGGCGCCGATGTCCGGCAGACCATCTTCAAGGCGGTGATCTTCGGCTATGTCGTCGGCAGCGGCGCCGGCTTCCTCGCGGCGATCGCGGCCGACCGCGTGCCGTTCCTCAGGCGCGGGCTCTTGCCGATCGGCAACATGGTCTCGGCGCTGCCGATCATCGGCGTGGCGCCGATCATGGTGATGTGGTTCGGCTTCGACTGGCAGTCAAAGGCGGCGGTCGTCATCATCATGACCTTCTTCCCGATGCTGGTGAACACGGTCGCCGGGCTTGCCGCTTCCGGCCACATGGAGCGCGACCTGATGCGCACCTATGCGTCGGGCTATTGGCCGACGCTCATCAAGCTCAGGTTGCCGGCCGCCGCTCCCTTCATCTTCAACGCGCTGAAGATCAACTCGACGCTGGCGCTGATCGGCGCCATCGTCGCGGAGTTCTTCGGCACGCCCGTCGTCGGCATGGGATTCCGCATTTCGACCGAGGTCGGGCGGATGAACATCGACATGGTCTGGGCCGAAATCGCAGTTGCAGCACTGGCGGGTTCGGTCTTTTATGGCGTGGTCGCTCTTGTCGAAAGAGCCGTCACGTTTTGGCATCCCTCTGTCCGTGGTGGATAGGGGCGGTGGGTTTAAGGGTGCTAACTTCAGAGGGTAAAAACATGAAAAGACTGATTATTCCTGTCCTGGCCGGCGCGATGTCGCTGGCCGCTTTCCAGGCGATGGCCGCCGACAAGGTGACGCTGCAGCTGAAGTGGGTCACGCAGGCCCAGTTCGCCGGCTACTATGTCGCCAAGGCCAAGGGCTTCTACGAAGCCGAGGGCCTCGACGTCGACATCAAGCCCGGCGGCCCCGATATCGCTCCCGAGCAGGTGATCGCCGGCGGCGGCGCCGACGTCATCGTCGACTGGATGGGCGGCGCGCTTGCCGCGCGCGAGAAGGGCGTGCCGCTGGTCAACATCGCCCAGCCGTTCAAGAAGGCCGGCATGGAGCTGGTCTGCCCGAAGGATGGCCCGATCAAGACCGAAGCCGACTTCAAGGGCCACACGCTCGGCGTCTGGTTCTTCGGCAACGAGTATCCGTTCTACGCCTGGATGAACAAGCTCGGCCTCAAGACTGAGGGCGGCCCGGACGGCGTCACCGTGCTGAAGCAGAGCTTCGACGTGCAGCCGCTGATCCAGAAGCAGGCGGACTGCATCTCGGTCATGACCTATAACGAATACTGGCAGCTGATCGACGCCGGCTACAAGCCGGAACAGCTCACCGTGTTCAACTACTCGGCCATGGGCAACGATTTGCTCGAAGACGGGCTCTATGCGTTGGGAGACAAGCTCAAGGATCCGGCCTTCGAGGACAAGATGGTGCGTTTCGTGCGCGCTTCGATGAAGGGCTGGAAATATGCCGTGGACAACTCCGACGAGGCAGCCGGCATCGTCATGGACAATGGCGGCCAGGACGAGAACCACCAGAAGCGGATGATGGGCGAAGTCGCCAAGCTGATCGACAATGCCGATGGCAAGCTGATTCCGGAAGCCTATGAGCGCACCGCCAAGGCGCTGCTCGACCAGAAGATCATCACCAAGCAGCCGGAAGGCGCGTACACCACGGCGATCACCGACAAGGCGATCAAGTAGGTCGGCTGAACGGTAACATCCCGATCTCGAGAACGGCGCCTCAGAGGCGCCGTTCCTTTATGGTGTTCATGACGAAGCTGGTCTCGATCGAGGCGACGCATTTCAGCCGCGCGATCTTTTCCTTGATGAAGCGCTCGTACTGCTCGAGGCTTCCTGCCACCACCTTCAGCACATAGTCGCGCGAACCGGTGACGAGGTGGCATTCAAGCACCTCTTCCCAGCCGCGGATCGCTTCCTCGAACATGACGATCTCGTCCTCGTTCTGGCGGCTGAGCCGGATGGTGGCGATGGCGACCATGCCCCAGCCGAAGGCGGCCGGATCGACCAGGGCGGTATAGCCTCTGATGACGCCGGCTTCCTCCAGACGCCGCACGCGCCTCAGGCAGGGCGACGGCGACAACCCGATCCGCTCGGCAAGCTCGTTGTTGGTGATGCGGGCGTCGGCTTGCAGTTCACGCAGGATCTTGCGGTCGAAATCGTCGGCTATCTTCTGCTGCACTTTTTGGCTCTCCAGGCAATTCATTGCGACAACGCAGCCATGGGAGCCCAAAAATAGCAAGGACTGCATGATGGGGATGGCATAAATTGCGAGGCAACACTCCTCGAAAAGCAGGAAATAGCCATGACCGCGCCGCGCCCGTCGAAAACCCACATCGGCAACCACAAGCTCCATCCGGAGACGCTGATGCTGAGCTATGGCTTCGATCCGCAGCTCTCGGAGGGCGCCGTCAAGCCGCCGGTGTTCCTCACCTCGACCTTCGTGTTCAAGTCGGCGGAAGAGGGGACGCGACTTCTTCGACTACACCTCCGGTCGCAAGGAACCTCCGAGCGGCACGGCTTCGGGTCTGGTCTATTCGCGCTTCAACCATCCCAACAGCGAGATCGTCGAGGACCGGCTGGCGGTCTACGAGGGCACGGACGCCTGCATCCTGTTCTCGTCCGGCATGTCGGCGATCGCGACTACACTTCTCGCCTATGCCCGCCCGGGTGACGTCATCCTGCATTCGCAGCCGCTCTATGGCGGCACCGAGACGCTCCTGACGCGCACGCTCGCCGGCTTCGGCATAGAGGCTGTCGGCTTCGCGGACGGCGTCGACGAGGCGGCGGTTCGCGCGGCTGCCGATACAGCCACGGCCAAGGGCCGGGTGTCGGTCATCCTGATCGAGACGCCGTCAAATCCGACCAACAGCCTTGTCGACATCGCGCTGATGCGCAGGATCGCCGACGAAATCGGCGCCAGGCAAGGGACGAAGCCGATCATCGTCTGCGACAACACGCTGCTGGGTCCGGTGTTCCAGCGGCCGATCGAACACGGCGCCGATGTCTCCGTCTATTCGCTGACCAAATATGTCGGCGGCCATTCCGATCTGATCGCCGGCGCCGCGATGGGCAGCAAGGCGGTCACCAAGCCGATCAAGGCGCTGCGCGGCGCGATCGGCACGCAGCTCGACCCGCATTCCTGCTGGATGCTCGGCCGCTCGCTGGAGACGCTGTCGATCCGCATGGAACGCGCAAACGACAATGCGCGCCTGGTCGCCGAATTCCTGCGCGACCATGCCAAGGTCGAGAAGGTGCATTATCTGCCGTTCCTGGGCGAGGACACGCCTTCGGGCCGCACCTATCGCGCGCAGTGCAGTGGCGCCGGCTCGACCTTCTCCTTCGACATTCGCGGCGGGCAGAAGGCGGCGTTCGCCTTTCTCAACGCCCTGCAGATCTTCAAGCTGGCGGTAAGCCTCGGCGGAACGGAATCGCTCGCCAGCCACCCGGCGGCCATGACCCATTCGGGTATCCCCTTCGAAGTGCGCCAGCGCATCGGCGTGCTCGAGACCACGGTCAGGCTGTCGATCGGCGTCGAGCACCCGGACGACCTGATCGCCGATCTGACGCAGGCGTTGGCAGCCGTCTGATCACTGCCTTCGTGGACTCCAAAAAGGGGCGGGCAACCGCCCCTTTTCGCCGCGATGTCAAATCGGCGTTACCGGGCGGAAACATCGGCTCCTCAAGCCGTTGTGGCGGTGCATCCATTCCGGGATGTCAAAACGGAGGTTTCCATGCGCATTCAACCCCTCGCGCCGATGCTCTCGGCGCTGGCCATTTCCGCGTCGGTCCTGCTTGCCTTTCCTGCCTTGGCCGAAACGGTGAAATACACGGCGACGCTCGATGGCAGCCAGCAGAGCCCGCCTGTCACCACCAAGGGCAAGGGAACCGCCACATTCACCTTCGACACCGCCAAGAAGAAGCTGAGCTGGAACGTCAAATATTCCGGCCTCAGCGGACCGGCGATTGCGGCCCACATTCACGGCCCGGCTGCGATGGGCGCGAATGCCGGACCCGTCATCCCGTTCAAGAAGCTCAAGAGCCCGATCAAGGGATCGGCGACGCTGACCGATGCGCAGGCGGCCGATCTGGAGGCCGGCAAATACTATGTCAACGTCCACACCGCCGCCAACAAGGACGGCGAGATCCGCGGCCAGATCGAGAAGGCGATGTAAGACGCAAAGGGGCGGTTCATCGCCCCTTTGTCGTCAGCCGACGGAAAGGGCGGTTTGCCGCCCTTTCGCAGTTGAGCGCAGAAAGGCAGGAGGCTGCCTTTCGCCTTAGCTCTTGTCGCGGATCTGCGTCAGCGTGCGGGTCGGCGTGATCGCCTCGGGATCGAGCCTTATCTCGACGATCGCCGGCCTGCCGCTGGCGCGCGCGCGCTCGAAGGCCGGCGCGAAGTCGGCGGTCTTCTCGACCGTCTCGCCATGGCCGCCATAGGAACGGGCAAGGGCGGCGAAGTCCGGGTTTTTCAGACTGGTGGCGACGACGCGGCTCGGATATTCGCGCTCCTGATGCATGCGGATCGTGCCGTAAATGCCGTTGTTGACGACGATGACGATGATCGGCAGATCGTACTGGACTGCGGTGGCGAACTCCTGCCCGTTCATCAGGAAGCAGCCGTCGCCGGCGAAGGCGATGACTTCGCGGTCCGGGTGCAGCGCCTTGGCGGCGACCGCCGCCGGCGTGCCGTAGCCCATCGAACCGGAGGTCGGTGCCGCCTGCGTGCCGAAGCGGCGGGAGCGGTAGAAGCGATGCACCCAGGTGGCGTAATTGCCGGCGCCGTTGGTGAGGATGGCGTCTTCCGGCAAGACCTTTCCGAGATGCTCGATGATCGGCCCCATCTGAACTGAGCCCGGGCCGGTCTGCGGCGGCGTCGACCATTCGAGATAGGCGGCATGCGCCTTTTCGGTCTCGGCCGCCCAGGAGGGCTTGGCCGAAGGCTTGCGCCTGGCGAAAGCCTCGACGAAGGCGGCGGGCGAAGCGTTGATGGCTATAGTCGGCCGGTAGACGCGGCCGAGCTCGCCGGCATCGGAGTGGACGTGCACCAGCGCCTGGTCGGGGTAGGGGCTTTTCAGCAGCGTGTAGTCGGAAGACGGCATCTCACCCAGGCGGCCGCCAAGCATGAGCACGACCTCGGCTGCCTTGACCTGCGCCGCCAGCTTCGGGTTGATGCCGATCCCGACATCGCCGGCGTAGTTCGGATGCAAATGATCGAACAGCATCTGGCGGCGGAAGGAGCATCCTACGGGCAATGACCATGCCTCGGCGATGGCGTGCATCCGCGCCACCGCTTGCTCGTCCCAGCGCGTGCCTCCGAGGATGACGAACGGGCGCTTGGCGCCGGCGAGAAGCTTTTCCAGCGCGTCGAGCTCAGCCTCGCCGGGGCGTGTCTCGACCGGCGTGTGCGGCAGTGCTTCAGGCGCCTCGACGACGCTGGTCAGCATGTCCTCGGGCAGCGAGATGACGACCGGGCCGGGACGGCCGGACGTCGCGACGGCGAAGGCGCGGGTGACGAATTCGGGGATGCGCGAGGCATCGTCGATCTCGACCACCCATTTGGCAATGTCGCCGAAGAAACGCTTGTAATCGACCTCCTGGAAGGCCTCGCGCTCCTTGGCGTGGCTGGCGACCTGGCCGATGAACAGGATCACGGGGACCGAATCCTGCATCGCGATGTGGATGCCGGCCGAGGCGTTGGTGGCGCCGGGGCCGCGGGTGACGAAGCAGATGCCGGGCTTGCCGGTCAGGCGGCCCTGGCAGTCGGCCATCATCGCGGCGCCGCCTTCCTGGCGGCATACGATGGTGCGGATGGGCGAGTCATGCAGCGCGTCGAGCACCGCGAGGTAGGATTCGCCGGGCACGCAGAAGATGCGGTCGGTGCCGTTGGCTTCAAGCGCCTCGACGATCAGTTGTCCGCCGGTTTTCATTTCGCTGATCTCTCCAGTTCGGCCAGGATTTCCTCGGTGTGCTCGCCAAGACGCGGCGAGGGGCGCTCGTAGACCAGCGGCGTGCCGGACATCACCATCGGCGCGCGCACCGAGGGCAGGCGATTGCCGTGGCCATCGTCGAGATCGAGCCGCATGCCGCGCGCGATCGTCTGCGGATCGTCGAACATCTGGCCGATCGTGTTGATCGGGCTCGCCGGCACGCTTGCCGCTTCGAGCTTCGCCAGCAGCGGATCGCGATCAAAGGTCTTGAGCGCCTCGATGATGCGCTCGCGCAGTCTCGCGCGGTTGGCGACGCGGGCAGGATTGGTGGCGAAATCCGGGTTCGACGGCAGATCGTCGAGGCCGACCGCTGCGCAGAACTTGCCGAACTGGCCGTCATTGCCGACGGCCAGGATGATGTGACCGTCTTTCACCGGCAGCACCTCGTAGGGCGCAATGTTCATATGCGCGTTGCCCATCTGCACCGGCGACCTGCCGGAAACCAGATAGTTGAGGTTCTGGTTGCCGAGCGCCGAGATCTGGCTGTCGAACAGCGCCATGTCGATGTGCTGGCCCTCGCCGGTCTTCTCGGCATGGCGAAGTGCGGCCTGGATGGCGATCACCGAATAGAGGCCGGTGAACAGGTCGGAAATGGCGACCCCGGCCTTCTGCGGCTCGCGGCCGGCCTCGCCGGTGATCGACATCATCCCAGCCATGGCCTGAATGATGAAATCATAGCCCGCGCGTGGCGCGTATGGTCCGTCCTGGCCGAAACCAGTGATCGAGCAATAGACGAGACGCGGGTTGATCTTCTTCAGGCTCTCGTAGTCGAGCCCGTATTTCTTCAGCCCGCCGAGCTTGAAGTTCTCGATCAGCACGTCGGCATTGGCGACCAATCGGCGCAGCGTATCGGCGCCCTCGGGCTTGGAGAAGTCGATGGCGATGGAGCGTTTGCCGCGATTGCAGGAGTGATAATAGGCGGCCGACAGGTTCTCGCCGTCATGGCTCATGACGAAGGGAGGGCCCCATTTGCGGGTGTCATCGCCGCCGTCCGGGCTCTCGACCTTGATGACATCGGCGCCCAGATCGGCGAGCAACTGCCCCGCCCAGGGCCCGGCGAGGATGCGGGCGAGTTCGATAACGCGTATGCCTTTCAGCGGAGGCTCGGCCATGGATCACCGTGTTGGGTCGAAAGCGCAGCCTCTATCAATCCCCGCCGCTGCTGTCACGGCCCTTGCGATGGGCCAACCGCCTCACGCATTGAGAACTTTGTCCGCCCATGCGGCAAAATCGGCCATGACGATGTCCCGGTTCACCTCGTTCAGGCTTTCGTGGCGGGTCTCCGGGTAAACCTTTGAAACCAGATTCGAAAAGCCCATCCCCCGCATGCGCCCGGCGAGGTGGTTGACCGCCTTGCCGTAATCCGAGGCGGGATCTTTCTCGCCGCCGAGCAGATTGATGGGAAGGGTGCGGCGCACGCCGGAAAAATTGCCGTCGCTGCCGCCGTAGATCGCCATCTTGACGACGTCCCGCCACATCGACACCGAGGCATCCCAGCCGCAGAGCGGATCGGCGACGTATTTCGCGACCTCGTCCTCGTCGCGCGACAGCCAGTCGAACATCGTCTTGTGGTTGGGCACGGCCTTGCCCCAGGCCTGGAAGGTCAGCCTCGGCAGCAGCCTTGACGGCACGTCGGAGCCCAGCCGCATCCTTTCCCAGCCGAGGATGGCGAGCGCCAGCTGCCCAAGCAGGCCCTGCGAGAAATTGCCGTTCCAGATCGCGGCGGCATGGACGCGCGCCGAATGACGCAGAAGGAAGTTCAATGCCACCGACGCGCCCATCGAATGGCCGAAGAGGATGACCGGCAGGCCCGGCTGCTCGCCGGCGATCAGGTCATGAATGGCGGTGACATCGGCGATGACCTTGGCGCCGCCATCCGCATCGGCGAACTTGCCGAGCGGTGCGTCGGGCGCTCTGGTCGCGCCATGGCCACGGTGGTCATGCACGTAGACATGAAAGCCGCGCTCGGCGAGGAAATCGGCGAAGCGGGCATAGCGCGCCGCGTGCTCGGCCAGTCCGTGGTTGATCTGGACGACGGCGCGCGGGTGGCCGCTCGCCTGCTTCACATAGAGGTTGAGGTCGGCGCCGGTCGGCGACTTGACCATGCGCTGCTGGCTGAATGGCATTTCGCTTCGTCCCCCCCGACGCCCTTCTCGTGCTCACGAGAGTTTTGTTTGCGCTGGCGCCGGTTTTAGGTCAATGCGGCCCGGCTGATTTTGCGATGTGGGCTTCTTCTCCTGCGGCGCGGGCCATCGCAATTCTGACACGGAGACAGCGGCAGTGTGTGCCGCGACATTTTGAGCCGAGGTGCGGGGAATGCGGACAGGTTTTGCTTTTTTGTTGGCTGCCGCCGTCACGGCGCTCGCCGGAGCAGCGCGGGCCGATGTGAAGATGAGCGGTAGCTTCGTGGCCGATGCCGCCTGTCCGGCGACGCAGGCGATCAAGAGCGGCAAGAACCCCGGGAACGTATCGACCGCGGCCGGGCAAAGCTACCAGCTGCTAGCGGGCAACAAGGACGAGCCGACGCATTACCTCATCCTCGTGCCGGGCGCCGATCCGGACCGCCGCTGGGTGAAGATCGGCTGCGGCCATGTCACCGGCGGCAGTGCTGCGGCGACGCCGGCGCCCGCCGAGCAGAACAAGCCGGCGCAGCCTGGCTCCGGCAAGCCGGAATATGTCTTCGCGCTGAGCTGGCAACCTGCCTTCTGCGAGACCAAGTCCAGCAAGCCCGAATGCCAGGCGCAGTCGAAGGCCGGTTTCGACGCCAGGCATTTCACCTTGCATGGGCTGTGGCCGCAGCCGAACGGCAACTTCTATTGCCAGGTGTCGGCAAGCGACAAGGCGAACGACAATCCCGCTCATTGGCAGGACCTGCCGAAGGTCGACCTCGATGCGAGTACCCGTGCCGAGCTCGATCAGGTGATGCCGGGCACCGCCTCCAAGCTGGAGCGCCATGAATGGATCAAGCACGGCACCTGCTACGGCAAGAGCCAGCAAGAGTATTTCTCGGATGCGTTGAACCTGATGCGGGCGGTGAACGCGTCGCCGGTGCGCGATCTCTTCACCAAGCATATCGGCAAGCAGCTGACGTCGGATCAGATCCGCAATGCTTTCGACAGCGCCTTCGGCGCCGGCGCCGGCAACCGGGTCCGCGTCTCCTGCCTGGTCGACCCCTCGAGCGGCAGGCGCATGATCGGCGAGCTGACGCTCGGGCTGTCGGGCACTATCGGCCCCGACAGCACGCTGGGCAGCCTGATGCTGGCTGCCGCGCCGACCTCCAAGGCGGGCTGCCCGAAGGGCACAGTCGACCCGACCGGTTTCCAGTAAGCCTGGCGGGGACGCTTCGCTCCGCCACCGGCGCCTTACGCCGATCTCGTCCAGATGCCGGGATTTTCGGCCTCGTCGTCGCCCAGTTCGCCGATGCCGCGGTCGCGCCCCGCCGATTTGGCCTTGTAGAGACGTTCGTCGGCCAGCGCGAAGATATCGGCCAGCGAGTTGCTGGCATCGCCAAGGGTGCAAACGCCGACGCTGACGGTCAGCTCGAACCTGCTGGTGCTGGCGGATGCCTTGACCGCGTGCCTGATGCTTTCGCCGAGCAGCCTTGCGACGGCATGCGGCTGCTCGGTCAGGATGGCGAATTCCTCGCCGCCTATCCGGAATACCTTTTGCTCGGCGCCGGCGACCTCGGTCAGCACGGTGGCGATCGACTTCAGCACCTTGTCGCCCTCGGCATGGCCGAAGCGATCGTTGATCGATTTGAAATGGTCGACGTCGACGATCAGCAAGCTGAGCGGCTTTAAGGTGCTCCGGCTGCGGGCGACCGCGGTCTGGCCGTCGGTCTCGAAGCTGCCGCGATGCAGCAGGCCGGTCAGGCCGTCGCGTCCCACATGCTTGACCAGCGCTTCGTAACGCTCGCGATAGGTCAGCGTGTCGAAAATGTCCGAGAGGCCGCGCGGCAGCGCAATGTCGTGGTCCTCGACCCATCTGAGATAGGCGACGAGCATGCCGCTATAGGCCAGCGCCGCCGCCATCTTGGCGAACCAGCCGCCGAAGAAGACCTCGATCGGCGCGCCGGCGACGAAATGGAGTGCGGTAAAGAAGCCGGCCTGATCGAAGGTCAGGACGCAGGCGACAGACACCAGGATGCGGGCGAAGGGTCGAGCGCGAAGATAGCGGCCGAGCTTTTCGTAGAGCAGGATGATCAGAATGGCGTCGATGAAAAGCAGCGACGTGCCCCACACCATCAGCCAGCCCATCTGGTCGATGAAACCGATGTCGGGAAGCTTGCCGTCGGGAAGCGGCGAGATCGAATGCAAGCGCAGGATCAACACCAGACCGATCATCAGGCTATTGCCGAGCAGCAGGCCATAGATCGGCTGGCGCACCGTCGCCGCGTCTTCCTTGATGTAAAGCAGGAGCAGCATCACCAGCTTGCCCGAGAACAGCACCGCCGAGCCCGGCGAGACCATGCCGAAGGGCAGGGCGACATAGAAGACGCTGGCCAGATAGGTTTCCAGGAAATGCATGACGCCGAGCGCGCAGACGAAGACGCCGAGCCCGATGCGCGCCCTGAAGCGGAACAGCGTGACCATGACGCCGAAATAGAGAACCGCTTCGGCAAGGAGCAGGAAACCGTTCAACACGCCGTCGATCCGTCCTTTTCGCTGAAATCGCCAGCAACCGGCGATTGTCATCCACCTCCGTTTTGCCGGGAAATGATTAATCGGTGCTTGCGCATCGACGCTTGGCGCGCCGAAAAAGGGCGATGGCAACCGAATGCTTGCAGGCAGACGAGCGTTTGGTGATCGGGCCGCGGCGCCGAAAGCGATTGCCGATCGGCACGGCATCGCCTACATAGCGCGCAATCCCATTCATTCCGACATCCAGCAACTCTCAGGGAAAGCGCGCGTGGCTCGCCAGTTCATCTATCACATGTCCGGCCTGTCGAAGGCCTATGGCACCAAGAAGGTGCTCGATAACGTTCATCTGTCCTTCTACCCGGACGCCAAGATCGGCATTCTCGGGCCCAACGGCTCGGGCAAGTCGACCATCCTGCGCATCATGGCCGGGCTCGACAAGGAGTTCCAGGGCGAAGCGTGGCTGGCCGAAGGCGCGACCGTCGGCTACCTCGCGCAGGAGCCGCACCTCGACAACAGCAAGACCGTGCGTGAAAACGTCATGGACGGCGTCGCCAGGAAGACCGCCATCATCGAGCGCTACAACGAGCTGATGATGAACTATTCCGACGAGACGGCGGACGAGTCCGCCAAGCTCCAGGACGAGATGGACAGGCTGAACCTGTGGGACCTCGAGCAGCAGGTCGAGATGGCGATGGACGCGCTGCAGTGCCCGCCGGCCGATTCCGAGGTGACCAACCTGTCGGGCGGCGAGCGCCGCCGCGTGGCGCTGTGCCGGCTGCTGCTGGAGCAGCCCGACCTGCTGCTGCTCGACGAGCCGACCAACCACCTCGACGCCGAGACCACGCAATGGCTGGAAAAGCATCTGCGCGACTATCCGGGCTCGGTGCTGATCATCACCCACGACCGCTACTTCCTCGACAACGTCACCGGCTGGATCCTGGAGCTCGATCGCGGCCGCGGCATTCCCTACGAGGGCAACTACACCAAATATCTCGACGCCAAGGCCAAGCGCCTGATCCAGGAAGGCCGCGAAGACGACGCGCGTCAGAAGTCGATCTGGCGCGAACGCGAGTGGATCCAGTCCTCGCCCAAGGCGCGCCAGACCAAGTCGAAGGCGCGTATCAAGGCCTATGAGGAACTGGTCGAGCAGTCGCAGAACCGCAAGCCGACCGACACCCAGATCGTCATTCCGTCGAGCGAGCGGCTCGGCAATGTCGTCATCGAGGTCGAAGGCCTGAACAAGGGCTTTGGCGACGAGCTTTTGATCGAGGACCTGTCGTTCAGGCTGCCGCCGGGCGGCATCGTCGGCGTCATCGGCCCGAACGGCGCCGGCAAGACAACGCTGTTCAAGACCTTCACCGGCCAGGAAAAACCGGATGCGGGTACGGTCCGCATCGGCGAAACGGTCAAGCTCGGCTATGTCGACCAGAGCCGCGATGCGCTCGATGGGAACAAGACGGTGTGGGAAGAAATCTCCGGCGGCGCCGAGGTGATCAAGCTCGGCAAGCACGAGGTCAACAGCCGCGCTTACTGCTCGTCCTTCAACTTCCGCGGCGGTGACCAGCAGCAGAAGGTCGGCAACCTTTCGGGCGGCCAGCGCAACCGCGTGCATCTGGCCAAGATGCTGAAGGGCGGCGGCAACGTGCTTCTGCTCGACGAACCGACCAACGACCTCGACACCGAAACGCTGGCCGCGCTGGAAGACGCGCTGGAAGCCTATGCCGGCTGCGCCGTCATCATCAGCCACGACCGCATGTTCCTCGACCGCATGGCGACGCACATGCTCGCCTTCGAGGGCGATGCGCATGTCGAATGGTTCGAGGGCAACTTCGAGGAATATGAGAAGGACAAGCTGCGTCGCCTCGGCGCCGAAGCGGCAACCCCGCACCGCATGACGCACAAGCGGCTGACGCGGTGATATTGGCCGAGGGCGGCGAACGAAGAGGTTCCGAAATGGCCGACTGGTCCGCCGCCCAATATCTGAAATTCGAGGACGAGCGCACGCGGCCCGCGCGTGATCTCGTCGCGCAGGTGCCGGTGGACTTCCCGCGCCGCGTCGTCGACATCGGCTGCGGGCCGGGCAACTCGACCGAGCTTCTGGTCCAGCGCTGGCCGGATGCCGAGGTGAGCGGCTTCGACACTTCGCCCGACATGATCGAGAAGGCGAGGGCGCGGCTGCCGAACGTGACCTTCGGGCTCGCCGACGCTTCCGCCTGGCAGCCGGAGAAGCCGGTCGACGTCATCTTCGCCAATGCGGTGTTCCAATGGCTGCCGGAACATCCCGCGGTGTTCCAGCGGCTGATGGGGTTCTTGAGTCCGCACGGCACGCTGGCCGTGCAGATGCCCGACAATCTCGGCGAGCCGTCGCACCGGTTAATGCGCGAGACGGCGGCCGAGATGCCGTTCGCCGAAAAGCTGAAAGGTGCCGCGCGCGAGCCGCTGCCGCCGGTGTCGTTCTACTACGATCTGTTGTCGCCCCACTCCGACCGGCTCGACATCTGGCACACCGTCTACAACCACCCGCTCGCCGATGCCGAGGCGATCGTCGAATGGGTGAAGTCGACGGGGCTGAAGCCGTTTCTCGATCCGCTCGACGCCGACGAGCGCAAGCTGTTCCTCGACCGCTACACGGCAAGGATCGCGAAGGCCTATCCGAAGACGGCGAACGGCAAGGTGCTGCTGCGCTTTCCCCGCATCTTCATCGCCGCGCGCCGTCCCGGTTAAGAAGCGTTAGCCAGCGCGCCGCGCTCATCACGAGTGCTTGACCGGATTTCGCCGCCATGCGCAGTCTTTCGGCCTGGATCGTGACCGGTGGTCCAGGTGGCGGGGGGTAGACTATGGCACTGGGGAAGATTGTCCTGGGCGGTTGCGTGGGCGTAGCCGCGCTGCTTGCCTTCTCGATGTCGGCAGAGGCCAAGCGGGCGCGCTGCTACACCACGGATGACGGCTATTTCTCCTGCAATTACAGGGCGATCGCC
Organism: Mesorhizobium sp. M4B.F.Ca.ET.017.02.2.1; assembly: GCF_003998955.1. NCBI lineage: Bacteria > Pseudomonadati > Pseudomonadota > Alphaproteobacteria > Hyphomicrobiales > Phyllobacteriaceae > Mesorhizobium > Mesorhizobium sp. M4B.F.Ca.ET.017.02.2.1. The sequence goes on from NZ_RZOF01000043.1 coordinate 21,197, forward strand.
AGCGACGGCAGCTTCCGCATCTCGGCGCCCGGCTATCCGACCTATGTGCTTGAAATCGACGGCCCGGGCTTTGCCTATGGCTATATCAATTTCGGCCGCCGCAACGTGTCGCTGCCGGGCCAGTTCGTGCGCAGCCGCGACGACGGCGCCTGCTGGAACAATCCGCAGACCAACACCAAGCTCTGCGCCTGGTAATTCAAAGCATTCGATTTAAGCTGGCATAAACCGGCCAAATGCGACAAGTGTTGCGCCGGGAGCCCTGGCGCTCACATCAAGCCGCAACGCCCGCGCAGGGGACGGATTGGAAATGCATCGCGTCATCATCAGCGGCATCGGCGCTGAAATCCCTAGACCTGTCATCACCAATGAAGAGCTGGTCGCCAGCTTCAACGCCTGGGTCGACACGGAGAATGCGCGCCGCGAGGTCGCCGGCGAGGCGCTGCTGCAGAAGTCGGACAGCGACTTCATCGTCCATGCCTCGGGCGTCCGGACCCGCCACGTTGTCGAGCGCGAAGGCATTCTCGACCCGGCGCGCATGGCGCCGCGCATTCCGGCGCGCCCGGACGATGCGCTGTCGCTGCAGGCCGAGTTCGGCATCGCCTCGGCGAGGAAGGCGCTGGATCATGCCGGCCTGCAACCATCCGACATCGACCTTGTCATCTGCTCGGCCTCGCACCAGCAGCGGCCCTATCCGGCGATCGCCATCGAGATGCAGCAGGCGCTGGGCACGAAGGGCGCCGGCTTCGACATGGGGCTCGGCTGCTCTTCCGCCGCGGCCGCGCTGCACATAGCGGCCAACCTCGTGCGGGCGGGCGCGCACAAGCGGGTGCTGGTCTCGACGCCGGAGATCATCACCGGCCATCTCAACTTCCGCGACCGGCAGACGCATTTCATCTTCGGCGATGCCTCGGTCGCCATGGTCGTCGAGGGACTGGAGCAGGGCGAGAAGCGGCCGGGACGCTTCGAGGTGCTGGACACCCGCACCTGGACGCAGATGTCGAACAACATTCGCACCAATCTCGGCTACCACACCCGCACCGCCCAGGACGATCCCTACAGGATCGATCTCGAGGGCAATCTGATCAAGCAGGTCGGCAACAAGGTGTTCAAGGAAGTCACCGTCGCCGGCCACAAATTCATCGTCGAGTTCCTGGCCGAGCACGGGCTGACGCCGCAGGCGATCCGGCGGTTCTGGCTGCACCAGGCCAATGCGCGCATGAACGCCATGATCCTCAAGCTCGCCTTCGGCCATGAGGTCGACCACGACCGTGCGCCGATGGTGCTGGAGCGGCTCGGCAACACCGCCGGCGCCGGCGCCATCGTCGCGCTGTCGGAGAACCATGCCGACATGAAGGCCGGCGATTTCGGCCTGATCTGCGCTTTCGGCGCCGGCTATTCGATCGGCGGCGCCTTGCTCAAGATGCTCTGAGGTGAGGCCGACCTGAAAACGGCGGCTTCAAACACACTTTGGCGCCTAGTTTGGTGCAAACGGCACCAGCATCGGCACGCGCCTGGCATAGTCGTCATAGGCCGTACCGAGTTCGCCGCGCAGGAAGCTCTCCTCAAGCCTGGCCTTCACGACGATGCCCACGATGAGGAAGGCGGCGCCGGCCACGCCCCAGACCGTGCCCTTCGCCGCCATGGTGGCGAGTATCGCCACAAGCAGGCCGGTGTAGATCGGATGCCGGACCAGCCCATAGGGGCCGGAATCGACGACGCGGTGATCGGCCTTGGCGGTGACGGTGCCCGACCACAGCCGGCCGAGATGCAGCCTCGCCCACCAGGAGAAGGCGAGGCCGACCGCGACCAGGCCGACGCAGATCCAGGCTTCGGCGACGGTCGGCATCCAGAGCCGAAGCCTGCCGACATAACCATGCGCCGGCACGAACAGCAGGATCGCGCCGATCGTCCACAGGGCGCGGTAGCGCGCTTCCTCCCGAAAGCCGGCGCGTTTTGCCGCCGGGTCGGCCCAGAAGGCGGCCGCCAGCCATGACACGACCCAGAACAGCCAGAGCGCCGCGATTGCGGGTGCGGGATGCATGGTAGCCTCCTCCGTGACATCACTATCGGAGCCTCATGGCGCGGCGGCAATGCGGCGCAAGGCGAAAATCGGGGTAAGAAGATCGTGATCGGCACGATCGGCATAAAGGCGCTTGATTGGATCATCAGTGCTTTCGACTGGACCCTGTCCGGCGATATCGGCTAAGCCAGGGCATGCAAGAGACGGCAAGCACACTGGATCTGTTCCCCGCGGCGGAGACCCCTGCCGAGATCGTCCCTGCGCGCAAGCTCGCGGCGAAGGTTTCGGCACTTTACGTCGCGCCGTTCGATCATTTCGAGACGCGGGCGGTTGAGGAGCTGCGGCTCGGCTTCGACGGCATAGACGGCGACTTTCATGCCGGCGCCACGCGCCGCTCCGGCGGCCGCGAGCCCTGGTATCCGCGCGGCACCGAGATGCGCAACGAGCGGCAGTTGTCGATCGTGGCGGCGGACGAATTGGCCATCGTCGCGGAGCGGATGGGCCTGGCCGAGATCAAGGCGGAATGGATCGGCGCCAATCTGCTTATCGAAGGGCTGCCGCATCTCTCCATGCTGCCGTCCGGCACGCTGCTGTTCTTCAAGGGCGGCGTCACGATCAAGGTCGACGCCCAGAACGGGCCATGCCGCATTGCCGGACGGTCGGTCGCCGAGAATGCCGGCATGGCCGACCACGAGGCCGGCGCGCTGTTGTTCCCGAAAGCGGCGAAGCGGCTGCGTGGCATCGTCGCCTGGGTCGAGAAGCCGGGCACGATCAGGACCGGCGAGGAGATATCGGTGCGGGTGCCGGAGCAGTGGATCTATCGAGCCTAGCATCCGCTGAGACTCAGTGAGGCCAGCCTGACCTGAATCGCTGCGCACCTTGGGCGGCGAGCTAGCGATATCGCACCGGGCTCGACCAGGCCGGGTCCTGGTGCTTCTTCCAGTAGAGCCCCATCAGCCGGCTGGTGATCGGGCCGACCTTGCCGTCGGCGACCGGGGCGTCGTCGATCACCGTCACCGGCATGACGCCGCCAGCGGTCGAGGTGATGAAAACCTCGTCAGCTCCTTTCAGGGCGGCGACGCCGACATCGACCGCTGCAGCGGAAAGGCCGGCCTCGGCGCAGAGGTCGAAGACGGTGCGGCGGGGGATGCCGGGCAGCACGCCGACCGCCGGCGTCGACAATTTGCCGTCCTTGACCAGGAACACGTTGAAGCCCGGGCCTTCGGCGACATTGCCGTTGAAATCGAGGATCAGGGCGGTCTCGGCGCCGCGGTCATAGGCGTCGTAGAGGCCACGCACCAGGTCGAGCCAATGGTAGTTCTTGATCGACGGGTCGATAGAGGCCGGCGGGATGCGCACCTTGTCGCTGATCGCCACATGCAGGCCGCGGCGCAACTGTTCGGCATTGGCGACCGAGCCGAACGGCACGGCGAAAGCCATGAAGCGGTTCACCGCCTGGCGCGGGTCGCGGCTGAAGGTCGGCGAGGCGCCGCGCGTGCACAGCATCTCGACATAGGCGGCGCGGTGGCCGGACAGCGCGACGCAATTGTGCAGGATCTCGGTGACACCGTCGCGGTCGAACGGGATCGTCATGCGCAGCTTCTCCAGTCCGCCGAAAAAGCGGTCGAGATGCAGGTCCAGCCGGAAGAAGCTGCCATCCCAGACATGAACGGTGTCGTAAGTGGCGTCGGAATGCAGGAAGCCCCAGTCGAGCACCGAGATCTTGGCCTGCGACATCGGCAGGTATTGGCCGTCGAGGAAGGCAACGCCCTGGGGATAGGCATGCGGATCGACGTGACGATCGGAGAGAACAGGCCCGGTGGGCGTGGTAACAGCAGCGTTCTGGCTCATCGCGATCGTCCCTGATCGATGTGAAAAGACAAGCTAGCGCGCCGTCCCATATGCAGTAGAGCCAGCCCGCCGCGCCTGTTTGGCCTCGCGTCCACTCGGGATGGTCGTGCCTCAGTCCTCCTCCTCGTCGGATTCCATCAGGCGCGTGGCACGCCAGCGGGTCAGCACGATGTTGGTCTGTTCGATGACGAAGAAGCGCGCGGAGTCGCGGTCATAGCCCTCGGCCAAGAGCTTCTCGTAGTCGGTGTGGACGTGGCGGATATGGGCGATCGTCGCCAGCCAGACGGAGATCGACGCCGGCAGATTGTGCAGACGGGCCGAGCCGGCGTCGGCGCGGATCTTCTCGATGTCGGCGTAGGGCGCCAGCGGCAACAGTGTGGTCAGCGCCTTGGCGATGGCGCGGCGGCGATTGGTCGGCGCTTTCATCGCTCGTCGCGTCCGGCAATGACCGCCTCGGCAAATGCATCGGTCGAGGCGAAATAGGGTTTGACGTCGATGACCGGCGTGCCGTCGAGCACGTCGATGGCATCGAGATCGAGACGTCCGGCTTCGATGTCGAGAGCGACGAGCTTCGCCACATGCAGCCCGATCGGATTCGGCCGGGCAGGGGAGCGCAGCGAAAAAACGCCTTTCGGCTCAGCCGCATGGCGAGGTTTCTGCACAATCAGATTCCGTGGCGCCTGATCGAACCAGGACAGGATGATGACATGGCTGGCGCGATCCAGCCCGGCAAGGCCCTCGCGATAGGCCGGGCCGATCGTCAGCACGGCGGGCTGTCCCGCCTCCCGCGCGGCCCGCATGTTCTTCGGGCAGGTCTCGCGGCTCGTCCATGGCGAGGCGATGCGGCCGATGAAGACGACATGGCCGTCCGACGACATGGCGGCTGGATCGGCTTCCAGTTGCCTTTCGCCCTCGCGTGTCTCGAACATGGCTCTGGCCTCGCTCATCCGAAAACCGGTTTCCGCCCGTGGATCATGCATGCGTCATTTTCTTGTCAGGAAGCGACATTGGCCTTGCATGGTTGTCAAAATCGACATAAACATATGTTTATATCTTTTTCAAAGAGAAACACTCCATGCACGTAGCACTCGATACGATGGTGGATACATTGAAGGCAGCGGCCGAATCCAGCCGGCTGCGCATCCTTGCGCTCCTGTCGCGCGGCGACCTTACCGTTTCCGATCTTACCGAAATTCTCGGCCAGTCGCAGCCACGCGTGTCGCGCCACCTCAAGCTGCTGCTGGAGGCGGGGCTGATCGGGCGCTACCAGGAGGGGTCGTGGGCGTTCTTCCGGCTTTCCGACACGGACGCCGCGCGCGATTTTGTCCTCAGGCTCGTTTCCGGCATCCGCGGCGCCGACCCGCAGGTGGAGCGCGACCTGGAGCGGCTGGCGGCGGTCAAGCGCAAGCGGCAGGACCGCGCCGCCGAATATTTCTCCGAGAATGCCGCGAGCTGGGATCACATCCGCTCGCTGCATGTGCCGGACCGCGCCGTCGAGGCAGCGCTGCTCAAGCTCGTCGGCAAGCGGCCGTTCCAGTCGATGCTCGACCTCGGCACCGGCACCGGGCGGCTGCTCGAGATCTTTTCGCCGCTCTACCGGCGCGGCGTCGGCATCGACATGTCGCGCGAGATGCTGACGGTGGCGCGCGCCAATCTGGACAAGGCGGGCATCGCCAACGCGCAGGTGCGGCAGGGCGACATCTTCGCGCCGCCGGTCGAGCGCGACGCCTTCGATCTCGTCACCATCCACCAGGTGCTGCACTATCTCGACGATCCCGCCCGCGCCATCCGCGAGGCGGCGCGGCTGCTGCGCCCCGCGGGCCGGCTGGTGATCGTCGATTTCGCGCCGCATGCGCTGGAGTTTCTGCGCGACCAGCACGCGCATATGCGGCTCGGCTTTTCAGACCGGCAGATCGCCGAGTGGTTCGCCGAGGCGGGCCTCGCGCTCGAAGACAGCCAGGAGTTCGAGCCGCGCGGCCAGGCCGAAGCCCGGCTCACCGTCAAGCTGTGGCTCGGCCGCGACCGCCGCATGCTGATCGCCGATCCTTCCAACGACACTCTTCCGGCAAGGGAAACCGCCTGATGAACCAGTTCCGCTTTTCCCGCCGCCCCGACATTGGCGACAAGGTCCGGGTTTCGTTCGAGTTCTTCCCGCCGAAGACGGACGAGATGGAAGCCAGGCTTTGGGACACCGTCACCCGGCTGGAGCCGCTCAAGCCGAAATTCGTCTCGGTGACCTATGGCGCCGGTGGCTCGACGCGCGAACGCACCGCCCGCACCGTCAAGCGCATCCTCAATGAGACGACGCTGACGCCGGCAGCGCACATGACCTGCGTCGACGCCGCCCGCGATCAGGTGGATGCCGTGGTGCGGGAATTCGCCGATATGGGCGTCACCCGCTTCGTCGCGCTGCGCGGCGATCCGGCCGCGGGCGTCGGCACCGCCTACAGGCCGCATCCGGATGGCTATGCCAATGGCGCCGAGCTGGTCGGCGCGATGAAGAGCGCCGGCGATTTCGACATCTCGGTCTCCGCCTACCCGGAAAAGCACCCGGAAAGCCCCGACTTCGCCACCGACTTCGACATGCTGAAGCGCAAGGCCGACAATGGCGCAACCCGCGCCATCACCCAGTTCTTCTTCGACAACGATCTCTACGAGCGCTATGTCGAGCGGGCGCGGCGGGCAGGCATCTATATTCCGATCGTGCCGGGCATCCTGCCGGTGCACAACTTCACCCAGGTCGCCAATTTCTCGGCGCGCTGCGGCGCGCTGGTGCCGGCATGGCTGGCCGAGCGTTTCGAGGGGCTTCAGAACGACCCGCAGACGCATGCGCTGGTGGCCTCGGCGGTGGCGGCCGAGCAGGTGCTCGACCTCGTCGAACGTGGCGTCAGCGACTTCCACTTCTACACGATGAACCGCGCCGACCTGGTCTTTGCCATCTGCCACATGATCGGCATCCGCTCGCATGAAACGGAAGCGGCGGGCTCTGCCGCGGCCTGATCTGTCGTCGTGACGTGAAACGCAAAAGGCCGGGTGAAAACCCGGCCTTTCGAAATGGATTGACTGTCAGCTGCTGATTTCTTCCGCTCTGGCGGTTACGGAAGAACGCCTATGATTAGGGCGCCGATGAATGCGAACGCTGCACAAATCATCAATGCGTTGATTGGCCTCGTCAGTCCCATGT
>NZ_RZOF01000440.1:0-4479 GCF_003998955.1 Mesorhizobium sp. M4B.F.Ca.ET.017.02.2.1
CCTGCGGCGTCAGGAACAGCAATTCGCCATTCGGGCCGCTGATCGTCTTGCCAGCGGCGAGCTGCTGCGCCTGCTCGACCGTGAGGCCGCCACCATCCATCAGGCCGTTGAGCGCCTGAGCCTCGACAGAGTTGCCCGTGAACCTGAACTGGCCTGCGTTCGGACCATTTCCGATGCTGACAGCGCGCGTCTCGCCGGTGCGCTTGTTGTACAGGGTGCGCTCGTCGAGTTTTTCCCAATCGGTCTGCTGGCCGGTGTAAACGGGCTCGTGTGTCTTGGGATCGACCAGGACGCCACCCACCTCGATCGGCTTGTTCTGCTCGGCCGCGAACTTCTCCCGGTCGAAATCGAGGCGCGCTTTGTCACCCGGTTCGATCTGCGGATTGCGCAGCTTCTCGACTTCCAGCCGGCTCTTTTCGAGTTCGAGCTGGTTGGCCGGGTTGGCCTCGTCGAGCTTCTGCTTCAGCATCAGGTTGACGACGCCGCGCTGTTGCTCGGACAGGCGAGGATCCTGCGAGGCCTGCAGAAGCTGCTGCACGCTCGGGCCGCCGGCATTGGCACCGGTTGCCGGCGACGCCTGGACGACCGTCTGAGGCGCGGCAGCCGGCTTCGACACGACCGGGGCCGGTTCCGTCGTGCGCGGCGACTGCACGGTCTGCGCGACCGTCGCCGGGCTCTCCTGCGGGGACGGTCGCTTGTTCAGCGCCGCCGACACGCCCGCGCTCGGTTCGAGGCTCGCCACCTGCACAGGAGCGGCGTCGGCGAAACGCGATGCGAAGGAATTGGCCATGGAAATGCGGCGCGCGGCCTCGCCACCGGGGCGGTCGTAGCCGGCGAACTTCCAGGCGTTGTTCATGAGGCGCTGCGCCTCTTCCGGCGACTTCGCCGCGTTCAGCGCGTCGACCAGACTAGGGTCTTCCTGCAGGAAATACTGCGCCTGAAGTTGCGGTGACGGGGCATTTGCATCGCCGCCATTGCTGCCGGCGAAGGTGCGCATCGCTTCAAAGCGTGGACCGCGCCACGAAAGGATGCCGCCAGCGGTGCCGGCCTGGCCGCTTTCGCTCGGGTCCGACCAGGAACCGAAAGCGTTCTTCGGGCTGAAGCGGCTTTCGGCGTTGGCGGTCGCGGCGACGGCTGCGAGGCCGTAAGGATTGGTGACCTTACTTTTCACCGTGTCCATGAAGCCGTTGTAGACGTCATTGCCAGAAAGGTCCGGAGCGCTGCCCATCGAGCCGCCGCCAAGAGCCGAGGCGACCGCACCGCCGCCGCTCGGCGCCGCTGTCGACGTTGCCGCCGGTGCACCACCGCCGAAAAGCGCTGAGAAGACGCTATCGCCGCCGGCACGCATATCGCCTTGCGCCTTGATGATGCGGTTCAGGTCTCGCCTGCCCCTGATCGCCTGTCCGACCACGGCAAGGCCTTCGCCGACATTGTGCGCGATCGGCTGCTGGTTAAGCAGGGCCTCGGCAACGGCGCGAGCCTTCGCCAGTTCCTCGGGCGTCTGGTACTGCTGGCCGGGGCCGAAGATGAAACCCATGATCCCCTCCTAGATGAACGACGCGCCGAGAGAGAACAGGCCACCCAGAAGGTTCTGGGTGTTCGCTTGGCTCTGCTGCCAGTTTTGGAGCTTCTGGTTGTAGTTGGTGTTGATCAGGCCGGCGACATCGGTCGTCGGGATCGTCGGCATGTTCGCATTGACGAAATTCGGCTGACTGACCTGCGAACCGGACAGCAAGGCGGTGAGGTTGTTGATGGGCGCCGAGTTCTGCGCCAACGCCTCCTGCACGGCCTGGCCTCGCCCGGACAGCAGCAGCGAGTTGTAGGCGTCGTTTTCGCCCTGGTTCTGGATGTTCTGCGCCTGGGCGTAGTTGTCGGACCCTGGACGAATGCCGCGATTGATCAGGTCGGCCTCATTCGCCGCGCGGCGGGCGTCCAGCGCCGGCTGAAGCCGCTTCATGCCGAGGTCCATCAACCGGGCCTCTGTTGCGTCGTTCGACAGGTCGATCGGCTTCGACAACCAGTCTTTCAGAAAGGACGACTGACCAGCGGCCAGCTCGCCGAGATTGAGCTTGGCCTGGTCGGTCTGATCCTTGATCGCCTGCCCGGTCTGCGAAAGCGTCTGCGTCGCTGTGTAGGTCGGGATGTCGTAGGACTTGCCCGTATAGGGGTCGTTCCACTTATAGGTGCCGGACTGGCTGTAGGTGAGATTGCCGTCAGGCGTGACCTGGTTGACGTTGCCAAGGTTCGCGTTGGCGACAGCCGTGCCGACGTTCGTCGAGGTCGACGCCGCGGATGTTTCTTTGGGATCCGGCGGGGCGGGAGGATCGGGCGCGCACATCTTGTCAGGCCTCCTGAAGGAAATACGTCATTGCGATTGCCGACCGCTTGAAGCCCACGCGCTCGCACATCTTGGCAACACGCAGATCGGTGGCGATGGTCACGTGCGCCCTGACGCAGCCGCGCGCTTTGAGTTCGGCCAGGATGTGCTTGGTGAAACGGCGTCCGATGCCATTCCGGTGATCCGGCCGCATATAGATCGTGTCCTCCATGGCGATGGGTTCGCTGTTGTGCATGTCTTGCGTGATCCAGATGAAGGCGTAGCCGACGGCCTCACCTTCGTTCCGGACCACGAAGCAAAGGAGATGACTGGCGGCGCCGTAGACGTTGAGGCGCGGCTTGAAGTCGCCGATCGTCATTCCCTCGGCCGCCATGCGCGCCTGCATCTCGCCGTAGTGCCGGCGGCAAAGCGGTTCGAGTTCCGGCCAGGCCTCGTTGAAGTTCTCAATGGCGATGTCGTAGCTCATACGACCACCCCGCCATTTTCAAAGGTCACGTCGAGCTGCACGAACTCGACATCAGGGCGGCGGTTGAGAAAGCCGGTAACCTGCACCTGCGGCTGCAGCACGTATCCGGTCTTGCCGATCGAGATCCATTGGCCGCCGCTGACTGTCGCCACCGGCGCGGCCTGATCCCACAGGGCAACGTCCCACAGGCCAGAATCCCACAGGTCGGCCGTGCCGCCATCGGCCGCGTCCGGCGCCGTCGGCAGGGTCACCGTGTAGTTGACCGAAAACGAAATCTTCGGGTTGAACGGCGTCGAGGCGAGGAAGGTCGGCCGCGCCTGGTGCACGGTCTTCAGGCGGCCAAGCGTCTTCATGTGGTCGGGATTGCCGACATAGGTGTAGTAGATCGGCCCGCTGTCATCGTTGCCGTTGATCTCGCCTTCGAAGACCTTGCCGTCATTGGTTCCGAAGAACAGGCGGCTGTCGTGCAGTTCGATGCAGCGGGTCGCCCATCCGACGAACTTGCACCAGGCGCCGGTTTCAAGATTGACGACGAACGACCAGGCCTCTTGCCCCTCGGCCGTGATCGGCAGCGAGACGATGGCATAGTTCATATCCGGCCACTTGATTACCTCCCATGGCAACGACAGCCGCCGGGCCGCTTCATGCTTCCAATCCGGCTCGATGTTGCGTGAGACGGCGGCAAGGGACAGTGCTGCGGCATCCTTGTTGATCGCGGCCGAGATAGGAACCATGCCTTCCTTCGTCGCAACGATCAGGTCGCCACCGGCGCGCATCGTGGCTCGCTTGCCCATGGGCGTGGTGAGGTCATAGCGGCCGACAAGGTTCCACTCGGCGGCGGTCGCGCCGGCCGGGTTGCTGCCCTCGAAAATCGCAGCCTCGCCCTCGGTCGTAACGAACACGCATTTGTCGTCGATGCCGTCGCCGGCATCCAGCGACCAGGTTCCGCCGAACAGCAGCGAGCCGCCGCGCTGGAAGACGCCGGACAAGTTCAGCGTGCCGAGCGTGCCGGTGACGGAATCGACCGGCAGATAGCTGGCCTTCATCGTGCCGCCCTGGATGAAGAACAGGCGATTTCGATAGAGCCACACATGAGACAGCGCGCTGGTGGCTACGCCAGTGATCGCGGCTGAGACCTGAACGACGCCACCCGGAATGTTGGCCGTGGCCGAACCACCGCCAGCGCCGGTGATCGTCTCGTTGTCGACGAAGGTCCCGGTAATCGACTGGATCATCAGCGAGCCGGTGGCGCCATTGTCGACGTTCTTGACCACGGTCGCCGTCGCGCCGCTTGTGCCGCCCGTCACGACCTGGCCGTTGATGAAGTTGACGGTCTGGGCATCGAAGTTCAGGCGATAGGTCGCAAGGCCGTTGACCGCCGTCCAGTCGAACGTCGTCGAGTAGAGCTGCAGGAAGTCCGTTCCGTTGACCGCCACGACGAACGAGCCGCCCGACGTCGTGAAATTGACGTAGGAGTAATAGCCCGATGTCTGGCCGGTGACCGACGCGGCCGGCGGCGTGACAGCATCGGCGGGCGCGGTGACGTCACGCACGGTCGTCTCGTCGCAGGCCCAAATCTTCTTGGTGCCGCCGGCATTGTAGGTGATGAAACTTTCGACCGGGTCGCTGCCGATCGTGGCCCGCTTGACCGAGCCGCCGCGCATCACGATGCCGG
>NZ_RZOF01000441.1:0-4472 GCF_003998955.1 Mesorhizobium sp. M4B.F.Ca.ET.017.02.2.1
GTTCCTGCGATCCTTCGCACCCCCCTCTGGTCGGCCGGCCCCTGCGCCCTAGATCGAAGCTTTTCGAGAAACTCACTCCTCAAACTTCGAGCAACTCACTCCTCAAACGATGAATTGGCTACAGGCAGGCAAGACAGCCGGATTCCCCCTCGAGGGCGATGTCCGGCAGGCCACGGGCGGGCGCTGTCGCGCCGTTCTTGCCGTGCGCGCTAGTCCTATCGGGGGACTTCCCTAGCGGAAGCGAGGGATGTAGAAGCCCATATTAGCTAATCGTTAATTATCCGAAGTGCGTTTGAGTTGGAGGTGTTCGGTCATGAACTTCAAGAAACTTATCAAGCGTGCCGATGAGGTGGACAGAGCTTTCGAGGAGCTCCAGACGGATTTGGCGGAAGCATTCGATGCGTGCCTCGACGAAGAATCGTCGGAGGAGGTCAGCGCCGCGGGGCCGGATTCCGTGCCGGAAGAGGACGCTCCAGGGCCGGAGGCCGAAGTGCAAGCGGGCGAGAATCCACAGCGCCTGACCCCGCACACGCAGACCAGGCTTGCCGCGCTTGGCGCCCTTGATGGGCTGTTCCGCGATGCGCAGGGGCACCTGGAGGAAATCAGCGGCAAGCTCTCGGAGATCGCCACCTCGCAGCATTTGACGCGCGAGTTCCTCGGCATTCTGCATGGCGACATCCTGCGCGCCAACGAGATGGAACTTACCAATGCCGGGCTTTCCGGCGAGCAGCGGGCGCTGTCGGAGCAACTGGTCGAGGCGGCGCGCAAGCAGCGCGAGCGCGACGGCGCGTTCGAGGCGCTGCAGCAGCGCGAGGCGAGCCTGGTGCAGGAGCGCGAGGCGCTGCGTGCCGCGCTCGCCGCGGCGAGGCTCGAGCTCGTCGAGGCGGCCAATGCCGGCGCCAGGCGCGAGGCCGAGTTCGGCGACATCGCCAAGCAGCTTTCGGCGAAAGCCGTCGAGGCCAACCGAAGCGCCAGCGAGAGCAAGATGCTGCGCGAAAAGCAGGTCAGCCTGGCGGTCGACCTCGACCAGTCGCAGAAGCGCGAAGCCGAGGCGCGCCACAAGATGGACGAGGTCGCGGCCATGCACGCCACCGACATGGCGCGGATCACCGATCTGGCCGCCGCGCTCGGCAGGAGCGAGAAGGAGGAGGCGCGGCTGCAGAAGGCGCTGGAGAGCGCCCAGGCGAGGCTCCAGGAATCGGCAGAGGCGACCAGCCTCACCGAGGCCGATCGCGAGGCCGAGCTTGCGCGTGGCCAGGCCGAGATGCGCGGCCTGCGTTCCGAGATCCAGGACCTGCAGGCGCGGCTGGAGCGTGCCGCGAACGAGAACGGCGAGGCGGCAAGCGAGATCGCCAGGCTCAAGGCGCAGGCCAGCGACGCGCTCGCCGAAAAGCAGATCGCCGACGAGAAGCTGGCCGTGCTGAGGAGCGAGAGCGAAAGCGACAAAATGAACCTCTCGGCCGTCAACGCCAATCTCTCGCAGCTGTCGCTGCAGCAGGCCTCCGAGCAGATCGAGCTCGATATCCAGAAGCAGGAATGCGAGGACCTGCGCGCCGAGGTCGCGACGCTCAATGCCCGCATCAAGGAGCTCTTACCCTTTGAGCGCCTGCATCGGGTGACCGCCGCCAGGACACGCGAGGACAATGTCGTCGAGATCGCCGGCGTGGTCGCCGACCCCGCGCACCCCACCCACCGCCGCCGCGCGCGCCGCCGGCTGCACGCCTCTTAGGATTGGCGAAAACCGCAGAGCTGCCGATCTCCCCGCGGGGGAGAGATTGGCAGTTTCAGCGTCGCCCTCACTCCGGCTGGTAAAGCTCGTCCATGCTGAGCGCGGCCAGCGTGGCGAACGGCGCCTGCTTCTTCACCCTGCCATGGTCGAGGATCACCACGTCGTCGCAGAACGAGATCGTTGAGTGATGGTGGCTGATGACCAGCGTCGTGCGCCGTCCGGCGCGCGATTTCAGCGTTTCGACGATCGCCGCTTCCGACAGCCCGTCGACCGCGTTGGTGGCCTCGTCGAGGATTAGTATGTCGGGGTCGCGCACCAGCGCGCGCGCCAGCGCGATGCGCTGCCGCTGCCCGGCCGACAGGTTGACGCCGCGATAGCCGGCGACGGTGGCGTAGCCCTGCGGCAGGCGCTCGATGAACTCATGCGCCTCGGCGAGCCGCGCGGCGCGCTCGGCGTCTTCGACTGACGCGGTGTCATGGCCATAGGTGATGTTGTCGAGGATCGTGCCGTCGACCAGCTCCAGCTCCTGGCTGGCCAGAGCGATGTGGCGCCGCCAGTCGGACGGATCGATCTCGCCAAGCGGCGTGCCGTCGATGAGGATTTCGCCGCCGTCCGGCTCGACGAAGCGGCACAGAAGATTGACGATCGTCGTCTTGCCGGCGCCGGAGCGGCCGATCAGCGCCGTCGAACGGCCCGCCCGGATGTCGAAGGTAGCGGCATGCAGCACCGCCGCGCGCTGCTCCTCGCTGGCATAGGTGAAACTGACGCCCTCGAAAGCGATGCGTTCCTTAAGCCCCGGAAACGGCAGGCTGCCCTGCGGCGGCGCCGGCTTGCCGGTGGGGTCGAGCAGCCAGGTCACCTCTTCCAGCGATCCGGAGAGCCCCTGCAACTGGCTCCACGACATCTGCAGCGCCCGCATATGCGGCTGCAGCCGGTAGAGCAGGATGAGGAAGGCGGCGGTCAGCGGGAAGCTGACATCGGCCAGCCACGCGCCGATCACCGTGGCCAGGAACAGCATGGCATGCAGAACCTCGGTCAGCGGCGGCAGCGCGCCCTGGCGGGTCGAAAGCACGAAGGCGGCATGGCGCACGCCGTCGGAGGCCCTGTCGAACGCCGCCTTCTCGCGCGCCTCCTGACCGAAGATGCGGATGAGGCGCCCGGCATGCACCAGATGCAGCATCTGCGAGGCGAGCGCGCTGTTGCGCGAGGCGACGCTGCGGCTCGGCGCCTTGAGCTGGGCTGACAGCATCGCATGCGCCACCTGGACAAGGGCCAGCCCCAGCGTCACCAGCAGCGTCATCTTCCAGGACAGAAGCAGCAGGAAGGCGAGCAGGATGATCGCCGCCGAAGCGCTGACGATCGAGCCGAGCAGCGCCTGGATGGCGTCGGAGGCGCGCCAGGATTCATTGGAGATGATGTTGAGCAGTCGGCCCGGGCTCTCGCGCAGGAAGAACGGATAGCCGACCCTCAAGAGCTGTTCCGACAGCGCGCTGCGGATGGAAAAACTCGCCTTGCCGTAGATGTGGGCGGTCAGCACCGTATTGGCGAAGCCGAGCAGGTTCTTGAGCAGGATCGAGCCGAGGATCGCCGCCGAGATGGCGATCAGCCGCTCGCGCTCGCCGAGCCCGGCGCCGACCTTCTGCAGCAGGGCGGAGAGACCGCCCATGCCGGAAGCGTCGCCATGACCCATGATGATGCCGAGCAGCGGGATGATCAGGCCGATGCCGAGGCCCTCCAGCGCGGCGCCGGCAAGCCCGAGCAGCACCACGATCGGCAGCAGGCGCCGCAGCCCGCCGCCGAGCGCGCGCCGCAGGATCGAGAGCGCCGGTGGCAGCGGCCGGATCATCGCGCCCTGGCCTCGGCTTCGCCGGGCTCGGCGCGCCGCAGCGGTTCGGGGGCCGGCCGCCTGGTGATGACAAGCAGCGCGAATTTCGCCGCCCCCGCCAGGTTCATGGCGACGACGGGCCAGTGCGACAGCCTGAGCTCGGGATCGAATCTTGGGCCGCCGACAAGCTCGCGCAGCGCCGCGCGCACCGCCCAATAGAAATGCCTAAGCAGCCAGGGCGCGCGGCGGATATGCTTCAGGCAGAGCGCACCATTGCCGAAATGATAGTCGCGGTGCAGCCGGTCGATCGCCTTGCGGTCGCGCCGGCCGTGATGGTGGAAGATTGTCATGTCAGGCACATATTCGACCGGCATGCCGAGCAGCATTGCCCGCACCAGATAGTCGGTGTCCTCGGCCGAGCGCAGCGCGCCGCCGGCGCCGAAGCGCTCGTCGAAGGGGCCGATGCGGGCGGCGACGTCGCGGTGCATGGTCATGTTGCAGCCGAGCACGAAGCCGCCCGGATGGACGGCCGGCGTCAGCCGCTGGCGCTGCTCGCAGCGCTTGATGGTGAAGGGCAGGTCGCGTGCGTCGCCGAGCTCGACACGGCCGCCGCGGATCAGCCATTTCTCGCCGCTCGCATAATGCCGCTGCAGGTCGCGCAGATAGGTCCGCTCGAGCTTGCAGTCGTCGTCGACGAACACCAGCACGCGGCCGCGCGCCCGCGCCAGTCCGGCATTGCGCGCCGCCGCCAGCCCGGGCCGTGGCTCGGAGAGGGCGGTGATGGGCACCTGCGATTTCTCGGCGATCGAGGCCAGGCGTTCCGGCGTGCCGTCGCGAGAGCCATTGTCGACCACCACCAGCTCGGCCGGAAAGGCCGGATAAGCCAGGCAGGCCGCCTGGATCGAGGCGATGCAGGCC